>JADFVY010000080.1 GCA_015222795.1 Pseudomonadota bacterium
GCATCGCCCGCGCACGCCCTCCTGCCGGGGAGACGGGAAACACGATCCCATGGGTACCATCCGTTAGATTTACTCCACTAGAACCTTCCGCGGCTGTCAGGTCAATCTTGTCGCCCGAGCAGCTACAGCCTGAATAATAGGGTCGGCGACCATGCTCGGGAAATCGGGCGGGAGGATTTCGGCGACCTTGCTTTTAAGCGCTTCACAGCGCTGCCGGAGGTCGGCAAGCATCTCATCGACCGCGCCAGACGAAATGCCACAGCGCCGGGCTGTTTGGCGCCAGTGGCGGGGGTAAATATCTTCCAGCCGGCGATGTCGATTGTCGCCGACGGCCATGGCGATTTTGGCTTCGTGCCGGCGAATCTGGTTGGCGGCCAGGGCCGGTTCCACCGACATGATATCGTAGAGAGGCGTCAGACGGAAACTGCCTTGCGGCCCCAGGAAGATGCTGAAGTTCTTGGCGTGCCCGTCGGTCGCGCCGAGCAGCCAGAAAGAAAACTGGGCCCGCAGAAAGGCCAGGCGGTCCCGCTCGGGCCGGTCTGAACCGCGCAGCAAGCCCATGACGTCAGCGATGCCTGGGCCGCCTTCCTGTTCGTATTTGCGTCCAGGTGGCACGCTCTGCGCTTGAAGCATGTCTTCCTGAGGGCGCCGAAGAATCCATTTCCCGTCACGCGACCATTGCCGGTCGAATCTTTCGACAACGAGGGTATCAACACCATCGAACGCGATCATTTCCGCATTCGCGACCTCCAGTCCGAAAAGGCGCGCGAGTTGCAGGCAGAGCCATTCGTTTTCCACACTTTGGGTCATGTCGATTCCGTTGGGCAGCATACCCAGCGCAGGTTTCAGAATGTGAGTTGTCGGCGTGTTTCCCAAGGGGCGGAGCCATATATTATCCATCCTGAGCAGCCCCGTTTTTTCCTGTGCGCCGGCAATCGAGATTCGAAACTCCCGTGTCCGCGCGAGGCCCAACGGCGCGCGCCGCAGGTCGCGAAGAATCCGGGCGATGGACGCGTGGTCAAGTGGCTGTGCCCTGATCTTGTCGACAACAGTTTGCGTGTGGCCCGACGGAACGAATTGGAGCGCACCGACACAGTCGTAGCCGATTTCCGCCAGCAGCGAGAAGGCGTCAGTCCCTTCCGCGCCCTTGAGTTCGGCGATCCGTCGACGAATTGCATCGTTGTCGGGAAGCAGGTTTTCGAATGCCGCCGACACTGTATTGCCCCAGAACGGGGTTTCCCGTAGTGGCAACGACAGCGAAACCGGGACAGCGTTTACGTTCGCAAGCCAATCCTCGCCATAGCGAAACGAGGTGCGACCGTCCGCTTGCCTTGTGTAGTAACCCACAAGCCGCCCATTCAGCAGAACGTCCAGAGTAAGGGATGCTTTACGAGCCATCGGCATCGCGCTCTGGCTGGAAAATTTCTTCAAGATCGATTTCCGTGCCGGCTTGCCGCTCGCGGACAACAAGTTCGAGATGAAGTGCCGCAAGCACATTTACCAGCGTATCGAGGCGGGCATTTCCGCCCTCCAGTTGGCTAATGGTCGCTTGGCGCAGGCCGGCCTTTTGAGCGACATCTTGTTGGGTCAGGTTCAGGGCTCTGCGATGACGCGCCAGCGCCTCGCCCAGTTGCCTTGCCGTGCGGGCAATGTGTTTGGTTTGTTTATTTACCATTGGGCGGCTCATATACAGGCTGGTGTGGATTTAATTATACGCTTAACCGCATGCAGAAACTATATACGGATTATCGTATAATGGCAAATTATACTAAATTCCGTATAATTTTCCCCAATATATTCATGCATATACGAATCTGGAAGCCACTACGGCATCTCTCACTGGTTGCAAGGCTAACCGCTCTCCCGAACGAACCCCTATCCCTTCGGCCCATACTGGGGCACACTGGCGGGAGACAATCGGGTTTAAGGGGATGCATCCGGGATGAAACTTATGTATGCGCCGCAGTCGCCGTTCGCGCGCAAGGTGCGGATTGCGGCGATCGAATTGGGGCTGGACGACGATATCGAAATGGTTTTGCAGGCGGTCGCGCCGGCCAAGGAAAACGCCGATTATGCGGCGAACGTCAACCCGCTGCGCAAGATCCCAACGCTGCTGCTGGATGACGGGCGGGCGATATACGATTCCTCGGTAATCTGCGAATATCTCGACGATCTGGCGGGTGGCGGGCGGATTATCCCGGCCCCGGGGCCCGACCGCTGGGACGTGCTGACCCAACATGCGCTGGCCCAGGGCATGATGGAGGCGGCGGTACTGGTAAGATACGAGACATTTCTGCGGCCCGAGGAATATCGCTGGCCCGACTATGTCGACGACCAGTGGGACCGCATCGAATCGGGTCTCGACTGGTTCGAGACCCATGCCAAGGGGCTGGAGGGCCCCGCGAACATCACTCATTTCGCGCTCGGTTGCCTGTTGGGTTATCTCGATTTCCGTTGGCCCGAGGCCGACTGGCGTGAAGGCCGGACGCGCCTGACCAGTTGGTCCGGCTGGGTCGCGCGGCGCGGCAGCTTCAAGCAGACCGAACCGAAGGATCCGTAACGATTCTCCGGTTTCAAACGCGGAAAAAACCCGGAAGGCGGGTGAGCCTTCCGGGTTTTCCACTATTCGGGGTCGCCAATGGCTCCCCCGCCCCTAGTTAATACCAAGGCTCGTTGATAATGACTCAGGCCGCGCGTGGCGGTATTCTGTATTGCCGCCGGGCCAGATTCAGCTGTCCGGCCAGATCTTCGAGGATCAGGCGGCGCTGGTCGGCGTCGCGGTAGCAGAAATGGATTAGAACATGGGTCGCACCCAGGGCATGCCCTTCGACAATTCGGGCGTAACGGGCGTCAAGACGCTCTCGCATGCCGGCGGTCTCGCCGATGCCCAGAAACGTCCAGCACGGCGTAAGGTGGCGATGCAAATCGACCACGGGCCGCGCAAAGATATAGGCCGCGGGGCCGCAGGGGGCCTCGCTTAGTGGAAATGCGGTAAATCCATGCAACATGCCCGACGCACCGCGCAAGGCAACCGTCGCCTGTCCCGGCGGGGTCCTGCAAACAGTGTCGATCTCATGCATGATTGCGTACTCCAAGTGCATCGTTCTCCCAGAACCATGCCACCTAAAAGTTGAATAAAAGTTAACGAAACTTGATTCTTTAGAGTTTCCGAACTCCCAATAAAAGAAAACCCCTCCCGCGGGTGGGCGGGAGAGGGTCAGTTTGGGGAAGTAAATACAATGTTGGTCAGGCGGCGGCGCGGCGTCCCTCGGCGTTGAGGGGCGGCCGCAGCGCGGCGATCAAATCCTCCGCGATCGCGTGCCGTGCTTCATCACCGCGATCGCAAAAATGCACCAGCACATGGGTAGCTCCCATCCAGCGCGCCTGTTCGAGAATGCCGCGGGGCATGGCACTGCCATCTCCCATATTACAGGATCCGCGGACATAAAGCGGGGTCCACCAGGATGGCGCAAAGGCCTCGGGGTCTTTCGGTGGACAAGCGAATATGCATATCCCGGCGCCGCCGATCGGGGCCGCCAGGGGGAACGCGGTAAAACCGTATATCTGTCTTGAATCGCCCTGCAGAGTCACGACCGCATGGGCTGGTGGGGTAGCGTAATTTTCATGGTGTAAGTTCATTTGCCTCTCTCCCGAGAGACGAAGAATAAAGCCAAAAGGTTATCTAAAAGTTAAGACATATTTTATTATTCAGGCGCCGTGGCGCCTTGGCGCCGTGTTTTGAGGGCAATTCAGAACAGCGGATTGCGACTCAGGTCCCTTATTTTACAGTCAATACAACAGGTTGGCCGTGGGGCGTATTGCGGTAGGCTTCGGCCCAGGCGTCCTTCCGCCCGGCCAGAATATTTTCCGCCGCCAGCCCCTTTTCCTTAACCAGCCGTTCCAGCGCCGCCAGCACATGGCGGTAATAGGTGCTGCCGTCGTCCGAGTCTCCGGCGGCCCCGGCACGCCTGATTTCAGCGCCTAAAGTCTCGGCCCATTCTTCCGCCGTAAAGTGGCCGGCTTCGCGCAGCCCCACCGCCATGGCCAGGGCTTGCGCCTCCCAGGGTTCGCTGAAAATCGGGCGGTCCTCTATCAGCAATGGCGCCGGGGCTTTCTCGTCAGGCCGGGTCAAGATAGTTCTCCCACAGATCGAGGCAGACCTTGTCCTTCGGCGCCGCCCCCGGCCCCCACAGTTCGCGCGCGGTGAATTCGACCGAATAGAGATGCCGGGGGTCGTCGCCCAGCCCGTGGGCGCTGCTGTCGGGCAGCACATGGCCGCCATGATGGGCGCGGATGCGGCCCAGTCTGCCGCGGACATAGCGCGGCAGACGGGTATGGCCCGTGGGATGGACGTTGCGCGCCATCACCAGATCACCCACGGCAAAAGCCGGCGGCGTGTCGAGGGCGCGCGCGCTGTCGTTTTTAGCAAAAGCCATTTCACGCGGATCGCCGGCCTCGCTGGCGTCGGTGCGCGGCGTGAAACCCGGCGCCGCCTTGCCGCCGAGGGCTTCCGCCTCGCTCAGCATGCCCGCTTCGATATACATGATCGAAAAGGTGTAATGCCACTGTTCGTAATAGCTCATGGTCAGTTGCAGGTCCGCCGGCATGCATTCGCGGGAATGGCGGAAATAGTCGGTTGTCCAGTCCGGATGCTTGGTTCCCGCCTCCGAAATGGCGAACATTCTGCCCTCCCACTCATGGTGAAAGACAGGCTCATTGGCCTCCACCTCGATCGGCCCCAGCCCGTGCATGCCGCCCATGTCGTGAATGCCGTCCATCAGAGTTTCGCCACGCCGACCATGGAATCCCGGGTGATCAGCCCGGCCAGCTGTTCCTCGGTCATGCCATCCGCGCCTTCAGGCCGTTCGGGCAGCACCAGATAACGAATCTCCGCTGTCGAATCCCAGACCCGTATCTCGACGTCCTCGCCCAGATCCAGCCCGAACTCTCGCAAGACCCCGCGCGGCTCCAGAACGGCGCGCGACCGGTAGGGCGCCGACTTGTACCAGGTTGGCGGCAACCCGAGCAGCGACCACGGGTAACAGGAACACAGCGTGCAAACGACCATGTTGTGGATCTCTGACGTATTCTCGACCACGGTGATATGCGTGGCCTCCAGACCGGAAAGCCCCATTTCGCCGATCGCCACCGTGCCGTCGGCCAGCAACCGCGCCTTGAAGTCGGGATCGGTCCAGGCGCGGGCCACGACACGGGCGCCGTTATGGGGGCCCACATGGGTTTCGTAAGTCTCGATCCAGGCGTCGATCGCCTCCGGCCGAACCAGTCCCTTTTCCACCAGCACGCTTTCCAGCGCCTTGACGCGCAAGGCCGGGTCCGACGGCATGTCGTGATGCAGATGCCGCCGGTGATGGTCGTGATGGCCCGAAGCCCGCATCGGTGAATCGTCATTTTCGTTCGTCATTGTCCCCGTCGCCTTTCGCCGCCATGCCGCCCCGCGACCTTAAATCGCGCTGGCGCTTCGGCAATAATCCGGTAGGATCGCGCTCTCTTCCGAACAGCCATTTTTCAGGGTATTTCCATTGGGACAGATTGTAAACGCGGTTCTGCCGGTCTTCGCGATCATTGGGGTCGGCTGGCTGGCGGGTCATCGCTGGGGCGTCAACGAGGCGGCTGCGGCGGTGATGAACCGTTTTGTATTTTTCTTCGCACTACCCGCGCTGATGTTCCGGCTGTTGGCGACCGCGCCTATCGATGAATTCAGTTGGCCCTTGCTGGCGGCTTATTTCGGCGGCCAACTCGCCGTCTGGCTGGCGGCTTTCGCGGCGATGGCGTTGATCTGGAAACGGCCGATGGCCGAGCGGGTACTCGGCGCGGTCAGCGCCGGCCTGCCCAACCATGTCTTCCTGGCGCTGCCGATCGTCATCTGGCTACTGGGCGAGGCAGGGACCCTGCCGGTGCTGATGATCGTGGCGCTGGATTCCCTGGTGATCTACAGCGTGACGCTGGTGTTGATGGAAATCGCCACCCATGACGGCCCCGACCGCCACCCCTTTCGCGCAGTGTTCGATTCCTACCGGCGCAGCCCTCAACTGATTACGATCCTGCTGGGGCTGGCTTGGGGGCTGAGCGGTTTTCCGGTGCCCGTGGTGCTGGAAAAGGCAACGTCATTCCTCGGCGCCGCGGCCGCGCCGACCGCGCTGTTCGTGCTGGGCAGCCATCTGTCGCGCGCGCGCTTTACCGGCAACCGGGCGATGCTGGCGAGCCTGATCGGGCTGAAGATCATCGTCCATCCGTTACTGGTCTGGCTGATCGCGACTGGTTTGTTCGGGCTTTCCGGCAACGATCTCTGGGTCGCCGTATTGGTCGCCACCGCCCCGATCGGCGCCACCAGCTTCGTGCTAGGCCAGCATTACGGACTGTTCAAGGACGAAGCCTCGGCGATCGTGACGATCTCCACGGCCCTGTCCTTCTTCACCATGTCGGCGATCATCCTGCTGATGTAGCGCCGCGCACCGGCTACAGTTCCAGCTTCATGCCTTCGTGGCTGGCGGTGAATCCAAGCTTCTCGTAAAAGCGCAAGGCGTCCGGACGGGCCTTGTCGGTCGTCAACTGCACGAGGCCGCAGCCCGCTTCGCGCGCCCGCCCGATGGCCTCGCGAAAGAGCGCCTCGCCGATACCCTTGCCGCGATGCGATCCAGCGACGCGCACGCCTTCGATCTGGGCCCGGCTTACGCCGGTGCGGCTGAGGCCATGGATAACGGTAAGCTGCAAGCAACCGGCAACTTCCCCGTCGATCTCGGCGAGAAGATAATCATTGCCCGGCTGCGCGGCCATGCGGTCGAAGGCGTCGCCATAGGCTTTGGGCAAGGGATCGACAGCCTGCTCGCGGTCCTTGCCAAACCCATCGTCGGCCAGCAACCGCACGATCACGGGCAGATCGTCACGGGTCGCTATGCGGAAAGACATATTTGCCGCCGCCATCCCGTCAGATCTCGATGATTGCCGGCCGGAACCTGGCCGCGAGCGGGTCAACGCCCGGATAGCCGCGCTGGGCGCTGATGCATCGGGTCTTTCCGACGGCTGTATCCACCGAATAATGGGTGTGGCCCCAAATCCAGGCGGCCGGTTCATATTTCAGTATCATACCCTCAAGGTCGCTGACGAAGGCCGGGCTCAGGGCGCTGCCCACATGCTCGGGCGCGTTGGCCGCGCGGACCGGCGCGTGATGGGTCACCACGACGATCGGCAGTTCGCTGCCCCCCGCCAGTTCATGCTCCAGCCAGGACCGGGCGTGCCGGTGGCGGTCCAGCGCATCGACCGGCGTGAAACGGTTTCCGCCGCAGGTGATCAACCGGTGATCGTTCAACATGCCGGCCGCCGCATGCATGCTGGCTTCCCTGTTCCCATTGATTTCATAGTCCGTCCAGAGCACGCAACCCAACAGGCGGACACCCGCGATCTCGGCTGCGTCTTCCTCCAGGAACAGCACGCGGCCCTCTGTAGCATCCGCGGCCTCGCGACAATCGGCGATGACTTCCTCGATATTGCTACCGTAAGCCTCGTGATTACCCAGAACGCAGGCGACCGGAATCTCCAGAAACCGCGCGGCCTCGTCGGCATAAAGAATACCGTTCGCCCCCAGATCGATATCGCCGGCCAGCACCAGAAAATCCGCCTCGCCATGAATAACCGCGAGGTCCGGGCCGTACGCGGGATGCAGCGCCGCCACGGCCGGCGGATTCGACGCGCCGGAGCGTTCGAATTCGATATGCAGGTCACTGGCGACAGCTATTCTGGTCATGGCGGAGCATAACAGAGAAAACCGTTTCCATATGGATTTCATGCTCCCGCGCTCTATGCTTGCCGACAGGAAGGGTTCTGTTTTGGCGATGCATCTGATTTTCGATCTGCTGGCGGCCCTGTCGGCGATGACCATGACCGTGCTGGTCTGGCGCTGGCGGCTTACCGATGCCTCGCAAGCGTTGACCCGGGGCGGGGCCGGTTATGCGGCGGCGCTGGTGGTGGGCGCGGCGCTGGGCGGTTTCGGACTGGGCAGCCTGAATCTGTATCTGTCGGGCGAGGCGGCGGCCGGGCGCAGCATTGTCGGCGCGCTGGCCGGGGCCATCCTGGCCATTGAAATCTTCAAGGCGGCGCGCGGTATGAAGGGATCGACCGGTATCATCTTCGCGCCGGCCTTCGCCACCAGCGTTGCGGTGGGCCGCTGGGGATGCTTCCTGTCGGGGCTGGAGGATTTCACCCATGGGACCGTGACGGCGCTGCCCTGGGGCCATGATTACGGTGACGGGCTGTTGCGCCATCCGGTGCAGCTATACGAATCTTTCGCCATGGCATTGTTCCTGGCGGTCATGTTGTGGGCGCTGGCGCGGCGCAGCCCGCTATTCATGCGCCACGGCTTTTATCTGATGGTGATCTGGTACGCGGCCCAGCGGTTCGCCTGGGAGTTCCTGAAACCTTACGGTCCGATCATCGGGCCGCTCAACATTTTCCACCTCACCGCGGGCGCATTGATCCTGTATGCTGCCGCCATGATAGTAAGGAGCGAGCATGCACGCACCCGAACGTAAGGTCGCGCCCTATATTTTCCTGGGCCAGACGACATCGCTCTGTGCGACTTGCCATGAGCTGGTCCCGGCGAAGATCATCGAAGAGGACGGCAAGGTCTTCTACCAGAAACGCTGCCACCAACACGGCGTGCAGAAATCCCTCGTCTCGACCGACGCCGATTACTACAAGCTCTGCCGCGATTACCTGAAACCCGGCGACCGGCCGCTGGAATATCAGTCGCGCACCGAATATGGCTGCCCGTACGATTGCGGGCTCTGCCCAGATCACGAGCAGCATTCATGCCTGGCACTGATCGATGTGAATGAGGCCTGCAATCTTACCTGTCCGGTCTGCTTCTCGGACTCATCGACAAAACACAGCTTCCACCGCCCGCTGGACGAAATCGGCCGCATGATGGACGCGCTGGTGGCCAGCGAGGGCGAGCCGGACCTGCTGCAGATTTCCGGCGGCGAGCCGACGATCCACCCGGATATCCTGGAAATCATCGCCATGGCCAAGGCCCGGCCGATCCGCCACATCATGCTGAACACCAACGGCATCCGCATTGCGAAAGAGCCGGAATTCGCCGCCGCGCTGGCCCAATTCAAGCCCGGCTTCGAGGTCTATCTGCAATTCGATTCTCTTAAACCCGAGGCATTGAAAACCCTGCGCGGGGCCGACCTCACCCGCGTCCATGCGCAGGCGCTGGAAAACCTGGAGCGCCACGGCATTTCCACCACCCTGGTGGCCGTTATCAAGCGCGGCGTCAACGAGGATGAGATCGGCGCGCTGATCGATTTCGCCCTGCAGTGGGACTGCGTGCGCGGCGTCACCTACCAGCCGGTGCAGGACGCCGGCCGCAATGAGAATTTCGATCCCGCCCGCGACCGCGTGGTGCTGTCGGAAATCCGCCGGCGTGTCGTCGATCATGGCGGGCCGTTCGGCGAGGCCGACATCATCCCGCTACCTTGTAACCCGGAATCCATCGCCATCGGCTATGCCCTGCGCAAGGGGCGCCAGATCGCGCCGGTGACATCCTTCCTGCCCAGGGAAGAGGCGCTCGCGGCCCTGCCCAACGCCATCACCTTCGAGAAATATCCCGAGCTGCACCAGCGCATGTTCGAGTTCTTCTCGCTATCGACGACGCCGCAATGCACGCCCGAGCGGCTGGAAGCCCTGCTCTGCTGCCTGCCCGAGGCCCCGGTGCCGGACGGCATCGGTTATGAGAACCTGTTCCGCATCGCCATCGTGGAATTCATGGACGCTCATAATTTCTGCATCGGCCGGGTGAAGCGCTCCTGCGCCCATTTCGTGACGCCGGAAGGCCAGATCATCCCCTTCGAGACCTACAACCTGTTCTACCGCAACGGCGAAATCGACGGCATCAGGGCGCGGCTGCGAGTGGGCCGGGAGACAGCGGAATGACGTACCCGTTTTCCGAGCAGTCTGGACCTGTCGATCCTCGCCTGGGCGAGCATGGCCCGGAGTCCGAGCCGCCGCGCAACCCCAAGCACGATCCAGAATTCCCCAGTGCGGAGCGTTGGGGTTGCCTGGGAGTTCTGTTTTTCCTGCTGGGCATCCCGCTCATATTGTTAGGGATTTTCTTTGGCTTATGTACGATGAATTTCGCTCACCCGTTGTTTTTCCTGTTGGCCACCGTTTGTCTCATCGTCGGGGTACTTTTAATTGTCACCGGCAAATACTTCTAACGATAGACCGCGAGGCAGGGGATGGTTCCGAGTGACTGTTAAACAAAAGGGTCCCCTCGGCCTGATCGCCTCGCTTCTTGTCCTCACCGGCATTGTAGCAATGATATTTTCGGGCGGTTGCCCGCTATTCTTGGTGCCTATGTTGTGGCCATTCTGGTCGGCCGTGACAATCATCACCGGCCCGCCGTTCCTGCTGGGCGCCGTAATTTTCTGGCTCGCCTCGAAATACGGGAGGCTTCCGGCGAATACGTCCAGACCGGGATATGAAGAGGAAGAGCCATAACCAACCGGCGCCCCTCACGCCCCTGCGCATTTTCTTCGCAATCCTCGGCGGGTTGATCCTGACCGTTGCCGGGGGGTGCACGATAATCCTCGGACTGCCGGGACTTGCCTATGGCGAATGGCAGGCCGTGCTGCTGTATGGCGGCGTGCCCATCGCGTCGGGCGCGTCGGTCCTCTGGCTTGCATTGCGCTGGCGGCGCGGCGAGAATGACGGTGCACCGGAAATGATGGGAAATCCGAATGACTGAAACGCCTGAAACCGGAAAACCGCCGCTCACGCCGCTGCGCTGGTTCTTTGCAATTGTCGGCGGGATGGTCGTGTTGTTTACGGGCGGATGCGGTTTGTTCTACACCGGAATCGGCGTTTACATCGGGCTGGTGGAAGGCGATGACTATGCCGGTATGTTCATTTTGATGGGGCTGGCGTTCGGCGGCGTTCCCGCGTCGATTGGCTGGCTGGTCTGGTGGGCCGCCGTCAAGCGGGGGCGGCTTCCCGCGTTGCCGGAAGAAATGGCGCCGCCGGAGTGAAACGAACATTCACCCCCGCGGGATTGGAATATGCATTAATCAACGAGCCAAATTGTTGGCGCCATGGCCTGGTCCAGGTAAACTCATGCGTTCTTGAACCGGGCAGATTGGCGACGAGTACAAAATTGGTTTTTGCATGAATAAAAAAGGTTCAGCGCCAATGGACGCACTCCCGGAAAATCCGGTTTCGGGACGGGACGACCCAATGTTCCGGACCCTCAGCGACTTTGCGCTAAAGCTGCTGGAGATACCGACGGAGAAAGAACTGGTCTGGTACGTCGCCCGCGAGGTCGTCGGCCGGATGGGCTTCGACGATTGCGTCATCTATCTGATCGATACGGAAAAAAAGCGATTGCGCCAGGTCGCTGCCATCGGCGCCAAGAACCCGGACGGCCACCAGATCGTAAATGCACTTGAAATTCCCCTTGGCGAGGGCATCACCGGCCAGGTGGCGCAGTCGGGGGAACCGCTGATGATAGGCGACCTGCGGGGGGACGACCGCTATATCCCCGATTTGGAGCCCGCCTTGTCGGAGATCTGCGTGCCCCTGGTCATCGATGGCGACGTGGTGGGAGTCATCGATTGCGAGGACCCGCGGGCGAATCATTTTAGCGACCGCCACCTGGAAATATTGAACACGATCGCCGCCATGACCAGCGCCAAGCTGAAGCTGATCGACGAGGCCTATCGGGTCGCGGCGCGCACCGAGGAACTCTATAGCCTCAATAGCCAGCTTCGCGAGGAAGTAGAGGAGCGCCAGAAGGCCGAAGCCGCGGTCCGCCAGCGCGATGCATGGCTGCGCGCGATTCTGGAGAATGCGCCCATCGAAATCGTGTTGAAGGACAAGCAAGGCCGCATCATGGTGGCCAGCCGTAATATTGCGGAAACCCTGGGCATAACGCCGGAAGAATCCGTTGGCCGCACCACGGCCGACTTCTTCCCCGACGAAGTCGCGCGGATTTACATGGCGGCCGACCGCCGGGTGGTGGAGAGCGGCGAGCCCATCCAGCAGGAAGTAACCGAAACATGGGGCGGCGCAACCCGCCACTATCTGAACGCCAAGTTCCCGCTTCGAGCCGAGGGCGGCGAAATCATCGGCGTCTGTAGCCTGACCAATGATATAACCGAGTTGAAACAGGCCCAGGAAAATCTCCACCAGGCGCAGAAGATGGAGGCCGTGGGCCAGCTTACCGGCGGCATCGCCCACGACTTTAACAATCTGTTGGCCGTGATCATGGGCAATGCGGAACTGCTCGCCGACCGGACTGGCACGATCGACGCCGAGGTCGCGGCAGTCCTTCGCGCCGCCGGGCGCGGCGCCGAACTGACCCAGCGCCTGCTCGCCTTTTCACGCCGCCAGCCGCTGGACCCCAGGAGAGTCGATCTTGACCAACTGGTTGCCGGCATGCATCAGCTTCTCCACCGTACTCTCGGCGAATCCATAGAAATTGAAGTTGTCCCGGGCCCGACGCCGTGGAGCATCGTCGCCGATCCCGGCCAGCTCGAAAACGCGCTGCTGAACCTGGCGATCAATGCCCGCGACGCCATGCCCGGCGGCGGCCGGGTGGTCGTCCGCACGGCAAACGCGCGGCTAACGAAAGGCGATCTTGCGCGCCATATGGAAATCGCCCCGGGGGATTACGTCTCATTATCGGTCGGCGATACCGGCGACGGCATGACACCGGAAGCGCTGGAGCATGCTTTCGAGCCGTTCTTCACCACCAAGGATGCGGGCAAGGGCAGCGGCCTCGGCCTGTCGATGGTGTACGGCTTCGCCAGGCAGTCAGGCGGCGATGTCGCGATCGAAAGCAGGCCCGGCGAGGGATGCACGGTGACGATCTATCTGCCGCGGGCCGAAGAAGCCGCCGAACAAGCCGCACCGGACCAACGACCTTCGGCGCCACGCGGCCATGGCGAAACTATTCTTGTGATCGAGGACGACAGCGACCTCCGCGAACTCGCCCAGGCGATGCTGGGGCGTCTTGGTTACCGGGTGCTTGCCGCGGGGAATGCCGTGGCCGCGCTGGAGATGCATGAATCGGAAGCCACGGTCGATCTCATGCTCGTCGACATCCAACTGCCCGGCGGCGTGAGCGGGCTCGATCTCGCGGAACAGGTGAAGGCCAGGCGCACGGGAACGAGAATTTTATTCATGTCGGGCAATGCCCGGCTACCGGGCCACGCCACGCCGGCCCTGCCCAAGGGGGCAAATCTGCTGCCCAAGCCATTTTACAGAATGGACCTTGCCCAGCGCGTGCGGGCGGCGCTGGATTCCTAGAGATTGGCCCAAAATATGGTGCTGTTTGCAGAAAAATGGTGCCGCCGGGGTGAATTGAACACCCGACCCCACCATTACCAATGGTGTGCTCTACCCCTGAGCTACGGCGGCTCCGCATGCGCGGGTTTGCGCCCCGTGGCGAGGCGCGGGCGGTTTATGCCACAGGCCATGGCGGCATGCAAGCGGGCTGTTGGGCTAAATTTCCGCGCGGACTATTGGACGGCCGGACAGTTCTCGCCCGGGAATGTGGGGTAGTCCGCGTCAAACCGAAAGGCCCGCGTCACCCTGCCGATCAGATCCTTGCGCTCGCCGCGCTCCACGACATTGAACCCTTCCCAGACGATATCGTTGGTTTTCGGGTCGATCTCGATAATGCGTCCGGCTGCAGGTCGGGGTCGTGCTGGCGCAGAAACATGCCGGTTAGCGCCCAGCATGAAGGCGAGAAAAGCCCGCGCAAGCGGCATCAAAAGCGACAACACCCGCAGCAAAATCCACATGATCGCTTTGGCGAGGAATTTCATACCTGCTATGGTCCCCCGTGCCGCCGAGCCTAAGAGTCGGGCCGCCGCCACCGTCAATTCGCCGCCACCATGGCGCAGGGAGTGTTTCGCATGGGTAAAGACAGAAAACATCCGCCCGCCGACGGCGGCAAGGCGGCCGCCGACAAGGCGGGGGACCGGAGCGCGCGCAAGGCGGCGGCATTGCGCGAGAACCTGCGCAAACGCAAGGCGCAGCAACGCGGACGCGAGGAAAAGCCTGAATAATCCCGGCCTGCCTTGTGAGCGCCAAAATCATGGGCTAGAACACAGTCGGCCGTGCGATTGAGGGCGGCCCGACACGCAAGGAACTTCATGGACCAGATACGCATTCGCGGTGGCCGGCCGCTAAAGGGCTCGATCCGCATCAGCGGCGCGAAGAACGCGGCGCTCCCCCTGATAACGGCGAGCCTGCTGACCGACGAGACATTGACGCTCACCAATCTGCCGTTCCTGGCCGATATCACCACGCTGGTGCAGCTGTTGATGCAGCATGGGGTGCAGATCGGCATGCGCGATTCCGGCGCCGGCCATATACTGGAGATGACCGCCAGGGAGATCACCAGCACCACCGCGCCCTACGATCTGGTGCGCAAGATGCGGGCCAGCATCCTGGTGCTGGGGCCGCTGGTGGCGCGCTGTGGCGAGGCCAAGGTGTCGCTGCCCGGCGGCTGCGCCATCGGCACGCGGCCGGTCGATCTGCATCTGAAGGGGCTGGAGGCCCTGGGCGCCGAGATCGAGCTCGCCAACGGCTATGTCCATGCAAAAGCGCCCAAGGGCTTGCAGGGCGGGCATTACGTGTTCCCGTTCGTGTCGGTGGGCGCAACGGAAAACCTGGTGATGGCGGCAAGTCTGGCCCGGGGCGAGAGCAAACTGGTCAACGCCGCGCGCGAGCCCGAGGTCGCGGACCTGGCGAAATGCCTGGTCGCCATGGGCGCGAAGATCGAGGGCATCGGCACCGACACGCTGATCATTCAGGGCGTTGACGCGCTGCACGCGGCGGAACATCGCGTGGTGGCCGACCGTATCGAGGCCGGCACCTTCGCCATGGCGGCGGCCGCGACCGGCGGCGAGGTGGAGTTGACCGGGGTCCAGCTGGACATCATCGATTCGGTGGCCGAGGCGCTGGACAAGGCGGGCGTCGAGATCACCGAGACCGCGAACGGACTGAGGGTCAGCCGCCGCAACGGGCTGATCGGGGTCGATGTGATGACCGAGCCCTACCCCGGCTTTCCCACCGACATGCAGGCCCAGATGATGGCGCTGATGAGCATCGCCGAGGGCGCCTCGATGATCACCGAGACGATCTTCGAGAACCGCTTCATGCATGTGCCCGAGCTGGTTCGCATGGGCGCCAACGTCAATGTGCATCAGTCCTCGGCCATGGTGCGCGGGGTCGGCAAGCTGACCGGCGCGCCGGTCATGGCGACCGACCTGCGGGCCTCGTCGTCGCTGGTCATCGCGGGGCTCGCGGCGGAGGGCGAAACCGTGATAAACCGGGTCTACCACATCGATCGCGGCTATGAGCGGATCGAGGAAAAACTGAAGGCCTGCGGCGCCGATATCGAACGCGTCGAGGGCTGATACCGAGGACCGACCATGGGCGACAACGGCTATAAACCGCTACGGCTGCGGGCCGAGGATCTGGGCGATCTGACGGTCATCGCCGCGGCGTTGCAGGACGCGCTGGTCCCGGCCGGCGACATGGCCTGGCTGCGCGACGAAGGCAGCTTCGTGATGGCGGTCAACCGCTTCCGCTGGGAGGCCGGCCACGGCTCCGAAGGCAAGGCTGGCAGCGCGGAAGGCAAGGCTGGCGGCGGCATACAGCATGAGCGCGTCCATGCCGGCCTGCGCTTCGATAATGTCAAAACCGTCCAGTATCGCAACATCGACCATGGCGACCGCGGCGCCTTCCTGGCCCTGCTGACCATCGCCTGCGACGACGGCCGGGTGGTGCTGCACTTCGCCGGCGGGGCGGCGATCCGCCTGGAGGTCGAGGCCCTCAACTGCGCGCTGGCCGACCTCGACGAGCCCTGGCCCACGGCCTGGATGCCCGAGCATGGCGAGGACGGAATGGCCGGGGGAGAAGACGGCGCGTAGAGCCGAACCCCAACCCCGTTCCGGCCCCCTTCCCTTGAAGCGGCCGCCCTTCGTCACCCGCCCCGAAAAAAAGAATATAAAATAGCAATCTTCGCGCCTTTATCGCCGCCCGAATCCCGGACAGCGGGTGTTTCGGCGGATTTTGTATCATTCGATGCCCATTCCAGTGACATTTGGGTGACATTTAAGTGACATATGAGGCGCAATTCGGCCCCGTAAAAGCACCCGAAATGGCAAGCCGGAGGCACAGCCGCCGCCCGATGCCACGCACCCCGCATGGCGGGATGGCCACGGGAGCGGGCGGCGGATTTCATATCCGGCGCGGCTTGGGGTTGGCCTCATCCCGAGCCTGACGAAGGACGGTCCGGCCAAGCCAACCATCCGAACTGGCGCCATGCGGATCCGTCCGGGTAGCCCACCGCCGGCATCGCCCGCCGGGCCCGGCCGATAGATTGCGCATATGGAAAAGCGGGTTTCCATATGTTTTATATATAACAGGGTTTGCGGCCTGGACTCGTGGATGGGGCATGTGGCGCCGCGCA
>JADFVY010000553.1 GCA_015222795.1 Pseudomonadota bacterium
CAACCAGCCGCCCCATCCGGTGGCTGCCCGGCAGCACGCGGATGCAGCCGTCCTCCGGCCCCACCGCGTCCAGATGCCAGCGCAGCGTAACCATGCGCTCCAGCAGCCCGACCGGCGGTTCGCAATGGTCCACGCCGTTCTTGACCGTCCAGCAGCGAACATCCGCCGCCTCGTCACGCTGGTCAACCGCGATGGTTCGGTCCTGATGCCAGGGAACCAGCCAATTCCGCCCGGCGGTCTTGTCGAACGCAATGGCGCGGACGGGGCGGGCGTCGGGACCGAGAAGCCCGGAAACCAGCCGGGCGATTTTCGGCTGGCGGAGTAGCAGCTCGATCAGATCGTGACTGGCTGGAATACGGCGGGAGCCACCGTCTTCGCCCGCCAGCAGTGAGTCGAAATCCTCATGCGGCGCGAAGCTATCCAGACCATCAATCACCGCATGGCCCTGCTGTAGCAGCCCGGTCACCTCGGCGCCTCGCGAATCACCCCTCCACAACGTCCTCGAATGTCCTCAACCCCGGGCGTTTGGCCTGGACCAGCACGGCCATGTTGCCGGGTTTGTGTTTGTTGGCGCGCATCTTGGCGTGGGCGCGGGGGATGTCGTCCCATGAGAAGACCTCGGACATGCAGGGGTCGATGCGACGCTCCACCATCAGCTTGTTGGACTGGCTCGCCTGCATCAGATTGGCGAAATGGCTGCCCTGGATGCGTTTCTGGCGCATCCATACAAAACGCGCGTCGAAGGTCAGGTTGAATCCCGTGGTGCCGGCGCAGAACACCACCATGCCGCCGCGTTTGACGATGAAGCAGGAGACCGGAAAAGTCGCCTCGCCGGGATGCTCGAACACGAAATCCACGTCGTTGCCCTTGCCGGTATAATCCCAGATTGCCTTGCCGAACTTGCGCACCCGCTTCATGTAGTCGTTGAACTCCGGCGAGCCGACGTCGGGCAGGCGGCCCCAGCAATCGAAATCCTTGCGATTGATGACGCCGCGCGCGCCCATCTGCATGACGAAATCGCGCTTGGTCTCGTCGGAAATCACGCCGATGGCGTTGGCGCCGGCCGTGGCGATAAGCTGGACCGCCATCGAGCCGAGCCCGCCCGAGGCGCCCCAGACCAGCACGTTCTGGGTCGGTTTCAGGGTATGCGGACGGTGGCCGAACAGCATGCGGTAGGCGGTGGCGAGCGTTAGGATGTAGCAGCCGCTTTCTTCCCAGGTCAGGTGTTTGGGGCGCGGCATCAACTGCTGCGCCTGCACGCGCGTGAACTGGGCGAAGGAGCCGTCCGGTGTCTCATAGCCCCAGATCCGCTGCGAGGGCGAATACATCGGGTCGCCGCCGTTGCATTCCTCGTCGTCGCCGTCGTCCTGGTTACAATGCACCACGACTTCGTCGCCAACCTTCCAGCGCTTTACTTTCGAGCCCACGGCCCAGACGATGCCGGCCGCGTCGGAGCCCGCGATGTGGTAGTCCGCCTTGTGGACGTCGAACACCGAAACCGGCTCGCCCAGCGCCGCCCAGACGCCGTTATAATTGACGCCCGCCGACATCACCATGACCAGCACCTCGTGGCTGTCGATCGCGGGCACGTCGACGATTTCCACCTGCATTGCGTCCTCGGGCTCGCCATGGCGCTCGCGCCGGATGGCCCAGGCATGCATCTGCTTTGGAATATGCCCCAGCGGCGGGATCTCGCCGATCTCGTAGAGATCCTTTTTTGGCAGGTTGGCGGTGATGTCGATTACTTCGGCTGGTTCTTTCATCGCTCTACTTCCCCGGAATTGCGCTAATCTGATGTTCAGGCTACAGGATAATTTTGCATTGCACAATGCGACCGTTTGTTTCAGATTGTGCATCGGCCATAACAGATTATGACAAAATACGTTCCGGCGATGGTGCCAGATCGCGAAATAAACGGGAGACAGAGCGGTGGGTAAAGACGAGCAAAACCGCGCCACACAAGGCGGCAAAGGTGCAGGCAAAGGGGGCCCGCGCGACCGCCCATGGCTAATCCGCACTTATTCGGGCCACAGCTCGGCCAAGGCGTCCAATTTGCTGTACCGCACAAATCTCGAACGCGGACAGACCGGCCTCTCCGTCGCCTTCGATCTGCCGACCCAGACCGCCTATGACTGCGACCATCCGCTGGCCCGGGGCGAGGTCGGGAAGGTGGGCGTTCCGATCTCCCATCTCGGCGATATGGAGGCGCTGTTCGACGGCATCCCTTGTGAGCGCATGAACACCTCGATGACCATTAACGCACCGGCGCCCTGGTTGCTGGCGCTCTATATTGCGGCGGCCGAACGCCAGGGCGCGGCGCGCGCCGATCTCGCCGGCACCACACAGAACGATATAATCAAGGAATATTTGTCGCGCGGGACCTATATCTTCCCGCCCGCGGCCAGCCTGAAGCTGACCAACGATGTGGTCGCCTTCACCTGCCGCGAGGTTCCCAAATGGAACCCCACCAATGTTTGCTCATATCACCTGCAGGAAGCCGGCGCGACGCCGGTGCAGGAACTGGCCTACGCGCTGGCCACCGCGATCGCCGTGTTGGACGGGCTGCGCGACGGCGGACAGTTGGACGG
>JADFVY010000554.1 GCA_015222795.1 Pseudomonadota bacterium
GGTCGGCGCGTCCGAAGTCACCATGATGTACCGGCGCACCCGTAACGAGATGACGGCGGCCGCGCATGAAATACACGAATGCGATGTCGAGGGTATCAAGCTCGAACTCCTCACCGCGCCGGTTTCCGTAAAGGTCGAGAATGGACGCGCGGTCGGGTTGACGTCGCAGCGCATGGAACTGGGCGAGCCCGATGACAGTGGCCGCCGCCGCCCGGTCCCGATACCGGGTACGGAGTATTTTACCCCCGCGGACACGATACTCATGGCGATCGGGCAGGACGTCGACGTCGCCGCGCTTAATGAGGGCGACCTCGGTCTCCACAAACGATGGGGCACCATCGAGGTCGACGAATCGACGATGATGACCAATCTACCGGGCGTGTTCTCCGGCGGCGATTGCGTCACCGGCGCCGCCACCGTGGTCGAGGGCGTGGGGGCCGGGCGGCTGGGCGCCTTTGCCATCGATGCTTACCTGAACGGCGCCGACGAAGCCGGCATCGCCGCCGCGATCGCCCTGTACAAGCCGGAGTTTTTCGACATCGGCGCGAAAGCCGCGTCGATGGCCGAGCTGCAAGAAATGCCGGTCCTGAATGGCGATGGCCGTCTGAATGCGTTCGCAAACGCCGGGCATGGCGGCGACGTGGACAATGACGAGGCCTTCCACGAGGTTGAAACCGGCTTCTCGGAGGAAGAGGCGCTGGCGGAGGCCAGCAGGTGCCTGATGTGCCGCTGCCAGGCGGCCGGCGTCTGTACCTTGCAGAAACTATCCATCGAGTACGGGGCTGGAACCAGGGAATATCTGGGCAAGGAGGCGTGGAAATGAATGTAGCTCTCAAGGTCAAGGGATCGGGGCCGGTCGATCCGGGCATCGCGCCGCCGCTTGTATCCTGGCCGTTTTTCCAGCTCGAATTCGAGAAATGCATCAAGTGCATGCAGTGCATGCGCATCTGCGACGAAGTCCAGCATCGCAAGGTCTATGGGATCGACGAGTCGGGCTATCCGGCACTGGTCAGCGGCACCAACGATTTCCGCGACACGCAATGCAACAACTGCGGCCAGTGTGTCGGCGTATGCCCGACGGGCGCATTGAAGGATCTGTCCGACACCGGCGTTCTGCCCAAGAACTTGCGCCCCAAGACCACCACGACCTGCTGTTATTGCGGTGTCGGCTGCGCCATCGAGCTGGAAACCGAAGCGGGGCGGGTGGTCGCCGTCAATCCCTCGGACGTCTCGGACGCCAACATCGGCAATCTGTGCGTCAAGGGCCGTTTCGGCATGGACTTCATTCATCATCCCGATCGTTTGACGCAGCCGCTGATGCGCCGTGGCGGCAAGGACAGCCCGCTCGAGCCGGCAAGCTGGGACGAGGCGATCGCCTTTACGGCCAGGCGCCTCAATGAGGTCAAGGCCGAACACGGCGCCCATGCGCTTGCCGGATTCACCTCGGCGCGCGCCACCAATGAGGACAATTTCGTATTCCAGAAGATGATCCGCTGCGCCTTCGGCACCAACAACATCGACCATTGCGCGCGGCTTTGCCACATGGCCTCGGCCGTCGCCTTGAAAAAGGCCGTCGGCTCCAGCGCCCCTTCCGCTTCAAGCCCCGACGTGCGCATGGCGACCGCCTTCATCGTGTGCGGAACAAACACCACCGTGACGCACCCGGTTATTTCAAGCCAGGTGTTCAAGGCCAAATATGAGAGCGAGGCGAAAATTATCGTCATCGACCCGCGCCGCATCGAGATGGTCGACCATGCCGACGTGTGGTTGCGGCCGAGGAACGGCACCAATGTCGCGGTGCTGAACGGCCTGGCCCATATCATCTGGAAAGAGGGGCTGGCCAACGACGCGTTCATCGAGGCGCGAACGGAAAACTGGGATGCCTACATCGAAAACCTCGAAAGATACACGCCCGACCATGTCGAGGAGGTTTCCGGCGTGCCGGCGGACCGGCTGCGCGAAGCAGCCTCGATGTATGGCGAGGCGGAGCGCGGCATGCTGCTGTGGGGCATGGGCATCACCCAGCACCTGACCGGCGTCGACGGCGCTCTGGCCATGGCCAACCTCTCGCTGATCTCGGGCCATGTCGGCAAACCCGGCACCGGCTTTATCCCGCTGCGCGGCCAATCCAACGTGCAGGGCTGTTCCGACATGCAGGGCCAGCACAACAACCTGCCCGGATATTTCGACATCAAGAACCCGGAACATCGCGCCATGTTCGAGAAGGCCTGGGGCGTGCCGATGCCCGAGGACGAATATCTGTCGCTGGTCGAGATGGAGGAGGGCGCGATAGAGGGCGTCGTCAAGGCCATGTATATCATGGGCGAGAATCCCATGGGCTCCAGCCCCGACATCGGTGAGGTCGAACGCGGCTTCAGGAAGCTCGAATTCCTCGTCGTGCAGGATCTGTTCCTGTCCGAGACCGCGGCGCTGGCCGATGTTGTATTTCCGGCCGCCAGCTTCGCCGAGAAGGATGGCACCTTCACCAATACCGAGCGCCGCGTGCAGCTCGTTCGCAAGGCGATAGAGCCGCCCGGCGAGGCGCGGCCAGACTGGGAAATCATTTGCGACGTGTCGACCGCCATGGGCTACGCGATGAACTATCCGGGCACCGCGGAAATCATGGAGGAGATCGCCTCCCTGGCGCCATCCTACGGCGGCATCCGCCACGAGCGGCTGGGCGGCAGCGGCCTGCAATGGCCCTGTTTCGATACCGACCACCCCGGCACCCGTTATCTGTATGCGGAGAACTTCCCCACGGAATCCGGCAAGGGCCTGTTCCATGTGGTCAACCAGGATGACGCGGGCGAGGACGCGGCGGATGACAGATATCCGTTGAACCTGAACACCGGTAGGCTGCTGGAGCATTACCACACCGGCACCATGTCGCGCCGCTCGCGCGGGCTGGACCATATGCGGCCCGAGGGCGAGGTGGAAGTCCACCCCGAGGACGCGCGCCGCCTGGGCCTGGAAGACGGCTGCATGGGCCGCATCGTCACCAGGCACGGTTCGGTCGAGGTCAAGGTCTTCGTGACCGACAAAACACCCGAGGGCGCAATCTTCTACCCCTTCCACTTCACCGAAGCCCCCGCCAACCGCCTGACCGGCGGCCCGCTCGACAAGGCCTCGAAGACACCGGCGTATAAGCGGACGGCGGCGCGCATTGAACGGCTGAC
>JADFVY010000555.1 GCA_015222795.1 Pseudomonadota bacterium
ATTCCAGCCACATCCTGATGCCCGGCACCGATGTCGACATGCTGCTGAACCGGATTCTGCCGTCGCTGCCGGCGGGCGTATACGTCCACATCCACGATATTTTTCTGCCCGACCCCTACCCGGCGGACTGGGAGTGGCGCGGTTACAACGAACAGCAGGGGGCCGCATCGTTGATAACGGGCGGCGGCTGGAACGTCGAGTTCGCGAGCCATTACGCGGTCACCCGCATGGCCGACCGGGTTGCCGGCGGCGTTCTCGGCCGGCTTCCGCTGAAGCCCGGGGCGAGAGAGGCGAGCCCTGGGATCAAGAAACTGTGACGGGTTGGTCGCCAAGAGGTGTGTTTCAAAACCCGGCTAAAGCATTTATTACGGACGCATGACCGTTACCGTTAAACAAAATCAGGCGCGCGGACCGGTGCGGCGCCTGGTCGCCAGATGGGCAAGCGCCGGCATGACGGGCGACAACGTTCCGTCGCGCATCCGCGCCGTGATTGAACAACAGCAGGATGACAGCGAGCGGCTGACTGCCTGGATCCAGTTGGGCATTGTGCTGTTTTTCGCCGCGCTCTATTCGGTCGCGCCCAAAACCTATACCGGCAACCTGATGTATCCGCCGGTGACCATGGCATTGGCGGGGTTCGTGGCGGCCGCGGCCTTTCGCCTGATCGTGGCCCACCGGGGCCGGGCGCCGGGCTGGTTCGTCGGCGGGCTGATTGTGGCGGACATGACCCTGCTGCTGCTGCTGATCTGGAGCTTCCATATTCAATATGAGCAACCACCCGCCTTTTCGCTGAAGGCGCCGACGCTGCTTTATGTGTTTATTTTCATTGCATTGCGGGCACTTCGTTTCGAAGTGCGGTATGTTGTGCTGGCCGGCTGCACGGCGGCTATTGGCTGGATGGTGCTGGCATCCTGGGCGGTGTTCGCAGACCCCGGCATGGTTACCCGCGACTATGTGCATTACCTCACGGCGAACGCCGTACTGATTGGGGCCGAGATCGACAAGATCATCACCATTCTGGTGGTGACGGCGGTGCTGTCGCTGGCGCTGGCGCGGGCGCGCCGCCTGCTCGTGCAATCGGTCGTGGAGGCGGCCGCGGCGCGCGACCTGTCGCGCTTCTTTGCCCCGGAAACCGCCGACCGCATCACCGGGGCGGAGCATCAGGTGCGCCCCGGCCACGGCGAGGCACGCGAAGCCTCTATCCTGACGGTCGACATACGGGGCTTCACGCAGCTTGCTAAATCGCTTCCACCGTCCGATCTGATCGGTGTCCTGGTCGAGTATCAGTCGCGCATGATACCGGCGATCCAGCGGCATGGGGGCAGCATCGACAAGTTCCTTGGCGACGGCATTCTGGCGACCTTCGGGGCGGCCATTCCCAGCGACACCCACGCCGCTGACGCGCTGCGCGCGCTGGAGGCCGTTATCGAGGCCGGGGACGCGTGGAGCCAGAGCAGGGTGGAGGCCGGGACAGAGCCGATGGTCCTGGGCTCGGCCGTGGCCACCGGCCGTGTCGTGTTCGGGGCGGTGGGCGATGAATCCCGCCTCGAATATACGGTTATTGGCGACGCCGTGAACCTGGCTGCGAAGCTGGAAAAGCACAACAAGGCGATCGGCGCGCGGGCCCTGGTTGTCAGCGAGACCTACGACCTGGCCGTTAGCCAGGGCTATCGACCGGCGAACCGGCCGCAACGAATTTCAGGTGTGGAGATCGTCGGCGTCGAAGGCCCGGTAGAGTTGGTGGTGCTGGCGCGGTAGGCTTTATACCAAGGCTCGTTATCAACGAGCTTTGGTATTATACCTATTTATAAGGGTCTGCCGCGTCGCGCAATCCGTCTCCGAGGAACTGGAAGGCCAGGACGACGAGGATCACAGGGGCGACGGGGAGCATTAGCCAGGGATAGATGGCGACGACGTTGATGTTCTGCGCCTCGTTCAGCAGGACGCCCCAGCTTGTGATCGGCGGGCGCAGGCCGAGGCCCAGGAAACTTAGCGCGGTTTCCGCCAGGATCATCGAGGGGATCGAAAGGGTCGCCGAGGCGATCAGGTGGCTCATGAAGCTGGGTAGCAGATGGCGGTATATGATTCGCTTCGGCCGCGCGCCCATCAACTGGGCGGCGGTGCAGAAATCCTCCTCGCGCAGCGCCAGCAGCTTCGAGCGGACCGCGCGGGCCAGCCCCGGCCAATCGAGCAGCGCCAGGATCACCGTTATGCCCAGATAGACCAGAATCGGGCTCCAGGTTATGGGCAAGGCCGCCGACAGCGCCATCCACAGGGGCAACTCCGGGAAAGACCTGATAATTTCGATGATGCGCTGTACGATGGTGTCGGTGATGCCGCCGTAATAGCCCGCTGCGCCGCCGATCGCGAGGCCGAGTACGAAACTGATGGTTATGCCGATCAGCCCCACCGTAAGTGAAATCCGCGCGCCCTCGACAATGCGTGAAAACATGTCGCGGCCCAGCCGGTCGGTGCCCATCAGGTAGAAGGTGCCGCCGTCCGCCGGGCAGACGAAATGGAAGCTGCCGTCGACCAGGCCCCAGAACTCGTAGGCGGCGCCGGGATATTCGCCGATACAGAAGAAGTTCAACGGCTGGATCTTTGTCGGGCTTTCCTCATAGATCCACTGCAGTTTGGCCATATCCAGCGATTTATCGAAGCCGTAGACGAAGGGGCCGACGAATTCCCCCTCATGGAACAGGTGGATGCCCTGTGGCGGCGCATAGAGCATCTTCGTATTGCGGTGGTGCAAGTCGTAGGGCGCGATGAATTCGCTAATCAGGATCGAGAAATAAATCGCCAGCAGGAAGGCTCCGCTGACCACCGCCAGGCGGTGCCGCCTGAAGCGCCACCACATCAGTTTCCATTGCGACGCCGTGTAGTAACGCTCCTGCTCCGGCGTGATCGCCGTCACCGAATGGGGATCGAACGGCGCCGGGTTGACGTAATGCGGAATATCGGCCCGGTCCGTCATTTTTGCGCCCCTCCGCCAAGCCGGATGCGCGGGTCAAGCAGGGCCAGTGCGATGTCGGACAGCAGTGTGCCGAACACGGTCAGCAGCGCCAGCATCATCAGGAAGGAACCCGCCAGATACATGTCCTGGCTTTGCAGCGCGCGCAGCAGCATCGGGCCGGTGGTCGGCAGCGAGAGCACAACCGAGACGATCGCCGCCCCCGAAATCACCTGCGGCAACAGATTGCCGATATCCGCAACGAAGGGATTCAACGCCATGCGCAGGGGGTATTTGACGAGGATCTTGAAGGGGTGCAGCCCCTTGGCCCGGGCCGTCACCACATATTGCTTGTGCAGCTCGTCCAGCAGGTTGGCGCGCAGCCGGCGAATCATGCCGGCGGTGCCGGAGGTGCCGATTACCGCGACTGGAATCCACAGATGTTCCAGCACCGACAGCGCCTTGCCCCAGCCCCATGGCTGGCCGAGATACTCTGGGTCCATCAGCCCGCCGATCGAGGTGCCGAAATACACATTGGCAAGCCACAGCAGGATCAGCGCCAGCAGGAAGTTCGGCGTTGCCAACCCGACAAAGCCCAGGAAGGAAAGGGCGTAGTCGCCGAAGCTGTATTGATAGACTGCCGAATAGGTGCCGATGATGAAGGAAACAACCCAGGTGAAGACGATGGTCGAGAAGGAAACCACGAAGGTCAACAGGATACGGTCGCCGATGATGTCGGACACCGGCAGGCTGTGCTCGAAGGAATAGCCGAAGTCACCCTGCAGCAGGCCGAACATCCAGATGAAATATTGCTCTACCGGGTGTTTGTCGAAGCCGTACTGCTGCCTAAGGAATTCGATCCGATCGGCGCTGACGGTTTCGCCCTGGCTTTGCAGTTCGTTGATATAGGTGGTGAAATAATCACCAGGCGGCAGCTGAATGATGACGAACACCATCACGCTGACCGCCAGCAGTGTCGGCACCATCACAATCAGCCGGTGAACCGTATAGCGAAGCATTTCCCCCTCGTCGCTCCGTTATTTGTCGAACCAGAAGCTGTCGGGCTCGTAAATTCCGAAATGCGCGCCCGGATCCCAAGTATACATGCCCTCATCGGGAACGTTGCGCAGATTTGCGTCGACCACGACCGGCTGCATCACGCCGCTGACGATGCCGATGGTAAAGACCCGGTCGGACCAGATCGACAGCATCGCGTGCCAGATTTCTTCCTTCGTCGCCTTGTCGCCGGCCGCGTACCAATCGGCCAGCAGCGCCTGCAATTTCCTGGGTTTGTCCATATCCGCCGGTTCACCGCTCTTGCCGGAGGTTTCGATATACTGGCCCCATTTCGGCCACTGATAGTGAATCTGGTGCGTCGGCGCCAGTTCGTCGGGCAGTGAATCGGCGCCGGGCAGGCCGTTTTCCAGCCCTTCCCAGATCGACATCAGGGTTGCGCCGGAATAGATGCGGTTGCGCACTACGTCGCGCTGCGACGGCTTGCTGTGCAGCGCGATGCCAATATTCTTCCAGTTGTCGCGAACCAGCGCCAGCACATCCGTCTGCTCGGTGCTTTCGCCGGCGGTCTCCACGATAAGCTCCATCGGCCGCCCGTCCGGCAACAGGCGTAGCCCTGCGTCGTTGCGCTTTGTAAGGCCGGCTTCGTCGAGTAGCGCGTTGGCCTGTTTCAGGTCGAATTGCGCCCAGGCGGTCTGGTACTCCTCCTTGAACAGCGGGCTTTGCGGCAACACCGTGTTCTGCGACTGCAGGGCCAGGCCGAAATAGATCACCTGGTTTATTTCCGCGCGGTCGATGGCCAGCGACAGCGCCCGGCGGACGCGGACGTCGCGGAACAGCTTGCGCCACTCTTCATCCTGGGCGTTCAGGTTCGGATAGAGCGTCATATGCGAGCCCTTGCCGATCCGCCACAGAAGGGTTTGGAAGCCGTTTCGATCCTGGTTTTCGCGCAGGAAGGTATAATTGTCGAACCGCAGATAGCGCGCTTGCAGGTCGGATTCGCCGGTGCCGGTCTTGGCCGGGATGATCTTGGAATTGGCGACCTGCATGACGATCCGGTCGATATAGGGTAGCTGTTGCCCGTCGGGATCCACCCGGTGGAAATAGGGGTTGCGCCGGAACACAAAACGTTCCGCGGGCTTCGGAGTGGTATTGATCCAGGGCTGCAGGCTGGGCAGGTCGACATTGTCGTTCTTGTACAGATTGTCGAGCTTGTTGTGCAGCGCGGCCCAGCTGTGCTGGCCCTGTGCCTCGGCCGCCGCATTCAGCGCCGCCTCGTCACCGTAGGCCGCGTGATACTGCTTCAGGTAATGCGCCGGCCGGTAGATATAGAGCGGCCGCGCGCCTGCGAGTGCCGGCAGGAACCGGGGGTTGGGCGCAGACCAGCTAAAGCGGACCGCGGTCTCGTCGATGACCTCCACCTTCGGCAGTTCGCCATCGACCCGCAAATCGATCGGCGGGCCGGAAGGCGCCAGGCTTACGTCGTTCGCGACATTTTCCCACCAGTAGCGGAAATCCTCGGTGGTGAAGGGGGCGCCGTCGGACCAGCGGTGGCCCTTGCGCAGGCGCAAGGTGAAGATCCGGCCTTCCTCGACATCGACGGATTCCAGAATGTCCGGTATGAGCTTGAAATCGCGGCTGTACTTGACCAGCCTCGCATAGCCATAGACCACGAGCTGGCGCACATCCTTGGAGCGAGCCATCAGGATGTTCAGGTCACCGCCATATTTCCCGGCTTTGCGTCCGCCATCCATCTGCATGACATAGGGTATCTCAGGCAGGCGCTCGGCCACGGGCGGCAGCGCGCCTGCGGCGACCTGCTCCTTGAGGACCGGGGATTCCCTGTATTCGGCGGCGTTCGCCATCGCGGCCCCCGCAAGGATCAGCGAAAGAGTCAAAAACAGTCGGCGCATCATGCGGTCTCCATCATTGGGGTGTCGGCCATCGCCCGGACGAAATGGCCGTTTCCGAGGTCGCGCATCGTCGACGCGGTCCTGCCGTCGTCGGTGAAAGGGTGTGGCCAGGCGGCGGGGTCGGAGGCACGCTCCTCCATCAGCTGCGCGAAATCGAGCTTGTGGTCGAGGCTGGGTTCAGGCACGGCGGCCAGCAGGCGGCGCGTATAGGGGTGAACCGGATCCTGGAACAGGATTTCCCGCGGCGCGATTTCGACCAGCCGGCCGCGGCACATCACGGCGATGCGGTCGGCGATATAATCGACCACCGCCAGATTGTGGGAGATGAAAAGGTAAGTCAGGCCCAGTGCCTGCTGCAGATCCTTCAACAGGTTCAGGATTTGCGCCTGGATCGACACGTCCAGCGCCGAGACCGGCTCGTCGCAGATGATCAGTTCGGGCTGCAGGGCCAGGGCGCGGGCAATGCCGATGCGCTGCCGCTGGCCGCCGGAAAAGCTGTGCGGGTACCGCTTGCAATGGCGCATATCGAGGCCGACCAGACGCAGCAGTTCCGACACCAATTCGGAACGTTCCGCCGCATTGCCGATGCCGTGGATCACCAGCGGCTCGGCGATCAGGTCCTCGACCCGCATGCGCGGGTTCAGCGAGCCGAAAGGGTCCTGGAAGATGAACTGGATCTTGCGGCGAAGCGCGGTCAGCGCATTGCCCTCCAGCCCCAGCACGTCGACCGGTTCACCGTCGCCATGCCAGGTCACGCCGCCGCTGTCGGGCCTGAGCGCGCGCATGATGATTTTGCTGATGGTGGTCTTGCCGCAGCCGCTTTCGCCGACCAGGCCCAGGCATTCGCCGCGCCTGATATCGAACCCGACATCGTTCACCGCCACGATGCGCTCGGACTCGGCGCTGCCGAACCAGGATTCCCTGCGTATGGAGAAGGTCTTAGAAAGCCCCTCGACCGACAGGAGCGGCGCGCCGTCCTTCACGATTTCGCGCCCCGTTTTCAGCACCGTGTCCCGCGGCGGGGCGATTTCACGAATCGGCACCAGTCGTTCGTCCGGCTGCATGCCGAAGCGGGGCACGGCGCGTAGCAGCGCCTCAAGATAGGGATGTTGCGGATTGTGGAAGATATCCTCCAGCCCGCCGGATTCCATGACTTCGCCGTGATACATCACCACGACTTCCTCGGCCACGTTGGCGACAATGCCCAGATCATGCGTGATGATGAGGACTGCCATCCCCAGTTCCGATTGCAGATCAATGATTTGCTTGAGTATCTGGGCCTGGATTGTCACATCCAGCGCCGTGGTCGGCTCGTCGGCGATCAGCAACGCCGGGTGGCAGATCAGGGCCATCGCGATCATCGCGCGCTGGCGCAGGCCGCCGGAGAGCTCGAAAGGATAGGTTCTCAGCGCCTGGGCTGGGTCCGGAAAGCCAACCAAATGCAGCATTTCGCGGGTGATCTCGCGGCATTCCGAAGCCGAGCATTTGCGGTGCAGCGCCAGCGCCTCTGATATCTGGTTGCCGATCGTATGCAGCGGCGACAGTGAGGTCATCGGTTCCTGGAAAATGATCGATATGCGCCCACCCCTGATATCACGCATTGCGCGGCTGTTGGGGTGCAGCGCTGCGATATCGACCGCGCCGGCTTCGTTTTCCGGATCGTTGAACAGGACCGAGCCGCCGGTTATGCGCGCCGATTTTGGCAGGATTCCCATTATGGCCTGGGAAACCACGGTCTTGCCCGACCCCGATTCCCCGACCAGCGCCACGGTTGAGCCCGGCTTGACCGAAAAGGATACGCCGCGCACCGCCTCGATCACGCC
>JADFVY010000081.1 GCA_015222795.1 Pseudomonadota bacterium
ACCCAGTATCGCGTTCAACTCGTCCGCCAGGGTCCGCGCGTCTGCGTATTCCAGCGAGAAAAGGCCGAAGGACATGCCTGACAGCCAGTTCACATCGAAAATTTCGACCGCCTCCAGCAGGGCCGCCAGTTCGAAACGGGTTCCGCCCAGCATGATGACATTGCGGGTCTCGTCCACATGCAGGACGCCGCCCTCACGCGCGATCGGCCGCAGGGTCTCCGCCATCTGGGCCGCGCTGACATAATAGAGCGGCACCACCTGGATCCCGTATGCCTCGCCGTTTGTCGCGCCCGACATGCCCAGGCGGATCGCGGTGTTCCCGCGGGCCGCCCCCTGCAGCGGCTGCACCCGGTACAGGCCGCCTTCGCGCACCAGGGCCACGCCATGCATCCGCAGGATCGTTTCCAGGGTCGGCAGAAGGGCTTCGCGCGGCACCGGCCGGCCGCTCTGGACGGTGACCAGACCCTGAACCTCCTCGGAGACCGTGTAGTTGACGCCGAGAATACCGCCAAGAGTCGCCTTCATCACCTCGCGGATGTCGGCATCGACGAAATTCAGGGTAACGTCGCCGCCTTCGGCGACGGTCGCCAGGGCTTTCGATTTGCGGGGGCGTCCGACCGCGCTGCCCTTGCCCTTGAATATCTCGTAACGCTGTTCGGGCGTCAGGTCCGTGGGGCCTGCGGCGGCGCCATCCGGTTGTTCCGCATCGGTTGCCGGGGGCTGTTCCGCGGGCGGCAAATCGGGCCTTGCTTCTTCGGGTTGTTCCTGTTTTCGGGGCGTTTCCGACTTGATGCCCTCCGACTCCGACAGACGGGTGCAGCCGGCAAGTAGCAAGAGCACCGCGCAAAGCACGGCGCCCGGGACAACAATTTGTCGCCGCCCCTTTATCGCTCTCCCCATTCCGTCATCCCTCCATGCGGTGGCCGGTTCCATTTATTCTGTCCCGGCGCTAAACTGGCCCCTGACGAAACCAGTTTTGGTAATTCAATTTTAAGTCTCACGATTTATCAGAACAAACGGTTAGCATTTATGCGAGAATTGTTGAACAGAATTTTGATAATATTCGCTTTATCGGTCTTTACGGATGATTTAAACCGGATAACAGAATGATCGGAAATTATTGGATCGGCTGGGTTTGGGCGATAATTGCCGCCCCGTTCATCGGCAGCTTCCTGGGCGTGCTGATTCAGCGGCTGCCTGCGGGCATGCCCGTTGCATGGGCGCGCTCGGCCTGTCCCCATTGCGACCGGCGGTTGTCGGCGGCCGATCTGTTTCCGGTGGCGAGCTGGCTTTTGTCCAGCGGGCGATGCCGGTACTGCGCCACGCCGCTCGGCATGTTCTATCCGGGGATCGAGATCGCGGCGCTGGCCGTGGCGGTCTGGGCGGCGGCCGCCTTGCCCGACCCATTGTTGATCTGGGCCGGTTGCTTGCTCGGCTGGTCGCTTCTCGCAGCCGCGACCGTCGACTCTCGTCATCTGATTCTGCCCGACATTCTCGTCCTGCCGCTGATACCGGCCGGAATCCTCCTGCATGCCTGGATCGCGCCGGGTCAATGGACCGACAACCTGGTCGGCGCCCTGATCGGGTTCGCCCTGTTCGCCGTGATTTCCCTGGCCTATCGCGGAATGCGCCGACGCGAGGGGTTGGGGCTGGGCGATGCGAAGTTGCTGGCCGCCGCGGGGGCTTGGGTCGGCTGGGTCGGCTTGCCAAGCGTGGTCCTGCTGGGTGCGATTTTCGGTCTGGCGACGGCCCTGGTCCTGCGGATGACGGGGCGCAACGTAGGACGCGTGACCGAGCTTCCCTTCGGGCCGGCGCTCGCGCTGGCGTTCTGGCTGGTCTGGCTTTACGGCCCGCTGGTTCCGGCGTAAAGGTTGGTTGGACATGGCTGACATGACCTCATTCGACAACGGTGGCGTCCCGGAAAACGAACAGCCGGAGTCGCGCGATTTCATGCGCGATCTGGCGCAACGCCTGGTTGAGGCGGGAAAACTGCAGCCATCGGGCCTGGACCGCGCGTTGCGCGTTAACGAGGAAACCGGCGAGACTCTGGCCAGCGCCCTTACCAAGCTGGGCCTGGTCTCGGAAATCGACCTGGCCGCGGCTTACGCCGACGCGCTTGGCCTGAAGCTTTTGACGCGCACGGATTTTCCCGCCGAGCCCCTGTTCGAGGACCGGTTGAGCTTCCGCTTTCTGCAGCAGGCGCGCGTCGTGCCGATCGGACAGGGACCGGATGGCGCGGTGCTCGCCATGGCCGACCCGCTGGACCGGTTTGCGATCGACGCGGTGCGCATGGCGGCCGGCACGCCGGTCGAAGTCCGCGTCGCGACACCGGCCGATATCGAGGCGGCGCTGCACAGCCTCTATGACGGGGGCGGGGAGGGGCCCGCAGGGATTGCGGGCGAAGATGGCGGCGTGGATGCCGAGGCCGATGTCGAACGTCTTCGCGACCTTGCCAGCGAGGCGCCGGTCATCAGGCTGGTAAACCGGATGATCGAGCGCGCGGTCGAACAGCGCGCTTCCGATATTCATATCGAACCGTTCGAAGGACGGCTGCGGGTGCGCTATCGCGTGGACGGCGTGCTGGGCGAGGCCGAATCCCCCGCAGAAAGGCTGGCCGCGGCCATCGTCTCGCGCATCAAGATCATGGCCCGCCTTAACATCGCCGAACGCCGCCTGCCGCAGGACGGCCGGATCAAGGTGGTAGTGCGCGGCAATGAATTCGACCTTCGCGTCTCGACCACGCCAAGCCTGCATGGCGAAAGCGTCGTGATGCGTATCCTGGACCGCGACGGCGCGGTGCTCGATTTCAAGACGCTTGGTTTCCTCGACGATACCCTGAAGTCCTATTTGGGGGCGCTCGAGCGGCCGCATGGGATTCTGCTGGTGACCGGCCCGACCGGCAGCGGCAAGACCACCACGCTCTATACGTCGCTGCTACGGCTCAATTCCCCGGAACGGAAAATTCTTACCGTCGAGGACCCGGTGGAATACCAACTGGACGGCGTGCTGCAGGTCCAGGTCAAACCGGAGATCGAGTTGACCTTCGCCCGCGCCTTGCGGTCTTTCCTGCGCCAGGATCCCGATATCCTTATGATCGGCGAAATCCGAGACCTCGAGACGGCGCAGATCGGCGTGCAGGCGGCGCTGACCGGCCATCTCGTGCTTTCCACCCTTCATACCAACGATGCCGCGGGCGCGATCGCGCGCCTGATGGATATGGGGGTGCCGGATTATCTGCTGACGTCCACAATCAACGGCGTTGCCGCGCAGCGCCTCGTGCGCAAGCTTTGCCCCCATTGCCGGGAGGCCACCCAGCCGGACGCCGAACTGCTGGAACGTCTCGGCGTCGGGGACGACGCGCCGCGGGTGCTCTATCACCCCACGGGATGCGACAAGTGCAACGGGACCGGTTATTCCGGCCGATGCGCATTGCTTGAAGTGCTGGTCATGGACGATGCTCTGCGCAGGCTGGTGCTGCAGCGGGCCGATGCCCGCGAAATCGAAAAAGCGGCCATCGAGGGCGGCATGCGGACTCTTTACCGCGACGGCCTGCGCAAGGCGGCCGAAGGGATCACCAGCATCGAAGAGGTGCTGCGCGTGACCTGGGACGGGTAGGCCATATCATGCCAAGCTTTCGATACAGGGCGGTAAGCGCCGGAGGCGAGACGGTCGAGGGGTCGATGGAGGCCGCCGACCGGTCCATTGTCGTCGAAAAGCTGCGTGGCCAGGGGCATTTTCCCCTGAAAGTCGAGGAAGGGAGCGCGAGTGGGCAGAGTATATTGCACCGCGATCTCTTCGGAACGAGCCGGATCGCCCTGCGCGACATCACCGTCGCGACCCGCGAGCTTTCGACCCTGTTGAAGGCCGGACTGCCGCTAGACCGCGCGCTACGCGTCCTGATTGACGTAGCGGACGTAACGGCGGTCCGCGAAATACAGTCGCGCATACTTGAAAGAGTCCAGGGCGGCGCCTCGCTGGCCGACGCCATCGAGGAAGAAGGCCGCGCTTTTCCATCTTTCTATGCGGGCATGGTCCGTGCGGGCGAAGCCGGCGGTTCGCTGCATGACGTGTTGGTCCGGCTGGCCGACTTCATGGAACGGATACAGGCGCTTCGCGAAAGCGTCCGTTCGGCGCTGATCTATCCCGCCATTCTGATGACCATGGCAGTCCTTACCGTGATCGTGATGTTCGGCCTGGTGCTGCCCCAGTTCCGGCCCCTGTTCGAGGATATGGGCGATGCCCTGCCGCTGCTGACCCGTATTTTCCTGGTGGTCGGCGACGCCGTTCAGGCCTGGTGGTGGGCGGGCGCCCTGGTCATTGCGCTGGCCGTTCTTCTGTTTCGGCGCGCCCTCAAGGATCCGGCCTTTCGCCTGCGCTGGGATATCTGGAAACTCGGTATTCCGCTCGCCGGCGACCTGTTGCGAAAAATCGAAACCGCGCGCTTCGCCCATACGATGGCGATGCTGCTGCATGGCGGCCAGCCGTTGCTGGAGGCTCTGGCCATCGTCCGCGACGTTGTCGGCAACAGCGCCCTTCGCCAGGCGCTGAGCGGGATAACCGAACGGCTGCGCCAGGGGCAGGGCCTCGCCGCGCCGCTCGCCGAATGCGGACTTTTCCCCTCGCTCGCGGTTCATCTCGTTCGGGTCGGCGAGGAGAGCGGACAGCTTGAAGCCATGCTCGAACAAATCGCCATCACTTATGACCGGGAGGTCCAGGAAGCGACCAAGCGGCTCATGGCGCTGCTCGTGCCCCTGCTGACCGTCGGTCTGGGCGTTGTCATCGCAATTATCATCGCATCTGTTCTGGGAGCATTCCTCAGTGTCAATGAAATCGTCTGAAAATTATGTGCGCGCCTTGATGCGCAGAATCCGCCGGCCGGCGCGAAGCCGCCCATGTGGCAGCCGTGGCGTCACCCTTATGGAACTGCTGGTGGTGCTGGCCATTATCGCAATCATCTCCACGATCGCCGTGCCCACCATAATGAACCAGTTCGCCAAAGCGAAGGTGCGGACCGCGGCGGTTCAGGTCCAGCAGTTTGGGACGATTCTCGATATGTACCGGCTGGATGTAGGCAGATACCCGTCGACGACGGAAGGCATGGAGGCCCTGATGACCGCGCCGCCAGGCGTCGACCGGTGGGCCGGCCCCTATCTCCAGAATCGCGCGGCGCTGACCGATCCCTGGGGCAATCCCTACGAATACCGGACCCCCGGCGACCACGGCGATTACGACCTGTGGTCGAACGGCGCCGACGGCGTCTCGGGCGGCGAGGAAAGGGACGCGGATATCACGAACTGGTAGGGAAAACCTGTGTCTCGCGGATACACATTGTTCGAGGTCCTGGTGACGCTGGCCATCGTCGGCATGGTGCTGGCCGCCGTTCCCCTTGTGGCGGGTGGGCCGCGGCCCGGCGCCGAGGCGCGCGCGGCGGCGATCGAGATTGCTTCGGCGCTGCGGCAGACCAGAAGCGAGGCCATCGCCGGCTTCCGTAGCGAGACCTTCATTCTCGACATCGAACGCGGCGTCTACCGGGCGGGCTCGATCCGGCCCGAGGCGGCGCTTCCCGAGGGCATGGAATTCTCTCTCTATACGGCGCGGTCCGAGCTTGAGGACGAAAACACGGGCCGTATCCGGTTCTTCCCAGACGGCAGCGCGACAGGCGGCAGGGTGACGCTGGCCAGTGGCGGGCATAGCTACGTGGTCGCGGTGGACTGGCTGACCGGCGCGGTCGGGCTGGAGCAGTGAGATGAGGACGCTATCGCGGATCAGCCGCGGCTTCACCTTGATCGAGGTGCTTGTCGCCTTCCTAATCCTAGCTTTTTCGTTGGGCGCCCTGTTCAGCCTGTTTTCTGGATCGCTGCGGTCGGTGCGCCAGGGTGAGGATTATGCCCACGCCGCCGCGCTGGCGCGCGCACAACTGGCCCGGGTTGACGCGGACGGCATCGACGGGCAGGGGATCGAGGCCGGCGAGACGGAAGACGGATACCGCTGGCGAATGGAGTTCGCGCCGCTGCCGGATCCGGCGGCGCAATCCGGCGACGGGAATTTCGAGCCGCTGGCGGTGACCGTGACCGTTTCATGGGGCGCGCTGGACAACCGGTCGGTGGCGCTTTCTACCGTCAGGCTGGCGCGCCGATGACGCCGCGCCGCCACAACGGGACGCCCCGGGCCCCGGCGGGCTTTACGCTGCTGGAATTGCTGGTGGCGTTATTGCTGCTGGGGATGATCTCGACCATGGCGCTGGGCGGGGTCCGGCTGGGTGCGCGGACTTGGGAGACGGTTGCGGCGAAAACCGGCGCGAACGGCAGAATGCAGACGGTCCGGGCCTTTCTGGCGCGCGAACTGGCGCAGGCGGTTCCGGTTCGTGTTACCGATCGTGGCGGCGAGACGCGGCTGGCCTACCAGGGAGATCGCGAGTCACTCATCTTCGTGGCGCCGCTGGCCCCGCATTTCGGGCTCGGTGGCTTTCAGCGCCTGGAACTCTTCATTGCCGATGACGACCCCGCCGCCGGGAAACATCTGATCCTGAATCGCCGCCTGTTCCACCGTGACGACGAGCTGGATGCGGCGGCGGAGGACGACGACGACGAAATCCACCTGTTGCTGGACGGCATCGAGGAGGTGGAATTCGCCTATCGTGAAGGCGGGCGGGACGGTGGCGCCTGGTCGTCCGATTGGCGCGACCGCGATGAACTGCCGGCGCTGGTGCGGCTGCGCGTCACCTTCAGGGGTGGGCGCAAGGCCGTCTGGCCCGACCTGCTGGTAGCCCGGCGGATTACCACGCAGCCGGGCTGCCTGCCGGCGGAGGCGGGTGCGGGATGCCGGAACCGGTGAACATGATGGGTTGGCGGCGCGGGGCCCTAGAGCCTTTTCCGGCCATATGGAATCGCTCTGACGTGGCGATTTCGGTCCGGGGGCAGGAGCGGTCCGAAGAGCGTAGCGGGGCTACGGTCGAGGGCCGCGACGCAGCCCCGGCCCGAA
>JADFVY010000556.1 GCA_015222795.1 Pseudomonadota bacterium
CGCGCGGCATGGGGGATATGGCCGCCGCCGATCGCGAAGGCATCGCCGTCGCCGCCCACCGCGACCACCGTCAGCTTGTCGTTGGCCACCTTCACGCCGGTCGCCACGGGCAGCACGCGGCCATGCAGGGTGTGGAAGCCATATGTCTCCATGAAGAAGGGGAAGCGCGAGGCGCAGCCGATGCCCGACACGATCACCGCATCCTTCATCGGCACGGCCAATCGGTTGAACGCGATGGCGACGCCCTCGGCGACGCTGAAATAGCCGCAGCCCGGGCACCATGTGGGCAGTGACGAGGAACGGTAACTCAGATGCCCGTCGCCGCGCACCTCGTTCAGCTTGTCTTCCAGATAGACGGGTTTAAGCGGTTCGTTCATGTTTTCGCTCCCATGGGCACCATCCTCACTAAGCCGCCCTGTCTCGCGCCAGACGGCGAATTTCGGCGAGGATTTCCTCCACCGGCATCGGCGTGCCGGTCGAACGGGCCAGCTTGGTCACCGGCCGGCCCAACGCGCCGGAGATCAGGTTCGCGAATTGCCCTTCATAGTTCAGCTCGGGAACCAGCACCGTGCCGCAATCGTCCATGAAGGCCTCGATCCGCTCCCTGGGCAAGGGCGACAGCATCACTACCTTCATTGCCGAACAACGGATGCCCTCGTCCTGGGCGGCGAACATGGCTTCGAGTATCTCGCCGAAGGTCGAGCCCCAACCCAGAATGCCGACATCCACCGGCCCCTCGTCGCCAAAGCGCTTGCAGATGGTAAAGTCCGGGTGGCTGAGCGCGGCTTCCAGCTTCAGGTGGCGTTTGGCGTTCATCGTCTGATGATTTTCCGGCCCGTCGCTGGGCTTGCCCATTTGATTGTGCTCCAGGCCGGTCACGGTATGCATGCCGCCGGCGTCACCGGGCAGGGCGCGCGGGCTGATATGGTCCGGGGAATCGTCGAACCGTGCATAGTCGCCGCCGCCACGACCGGCCGTCATTTTCTTGTTCAGATCCTTGGCGAAAGGGTTTTTATCGGGCAGCACCACGGTCTCGTAGCGGTTGGAAAGATACAGATCCAGCAGCACGACAACCGGCGTCTGATACTGTTCGGCCATCTCCAGCGCCTTGCCGGCGGTGCGGTAACAGCCATCCACATTGGTCGGCGCGAGCACAATTCGCCGGGCATCGCCGGCGCCGCCGAATACCGCGAGGTTGAGGTCGGACTGTTCGGTCTTGGTCGGCATGCCGGTTGACGGACCGCCGCGCTGGCTGACGAACACGACCGACGGCACCTCGCCCATCACGCCCAGCCCCAGCATCTCGGCCATCAGCGCCAGGCCGGGGCCGGAGGTCGCCGTCGCGGTGCGCGACCCGGCATACCCCGCGCCGATGGTGGCCCCGATGGCGGAAATTTCATCCTCGGTCTGCAGCACCCGCCCGCCATGTTTCGGCAACTCCGCCGCCAGCCGTTCGAGGATCGTGGTCGCCGGCGTGATCGGATAGCCGAAGAAGGTATCCAGCCCGGCATCGATGCAGCCGCGCACCACCGCGCCGTTGCCAGTCATCATGGTCGCCTTCCCGCCATCGCCGTTGCTGACCGGGGGACCGATGTCGATATCGTCCAGCTTGAACACGGCCTTGCCGGCCTCGAACCCGGCGTCGAAGGCGGCGGTGTTCTGTTCGGTAACGGCCTTCGCCTTGGTGCGGAACTTGTCGGCGATGACCTCGCGAAAAGCAGCGGGGTCAATACCATAGAGCCCCGCCAGATAACCCAGCACCACGATATTGCGCGACCGCGCCGAAGCCGTTGCGCGCTCCGAAATGCCGCGCACTTGCATGCCGTAGGGCAACTGGCTGGGTTTCACATGGGCGGTTATATGGCCGCCTTCCGGCAATTTGGCGACCGGCGAGGACTCATAGATGACGGCGCCGTAATCGCGAACCTCGCCGACATGGGGAATGGCGTAACTGTCGTCCAGTGAGATCAGCACATCGGAGTGGCGCTTCAGCGAATAAGCCTGCTCGGTTGTGACGCGCACCCGCGAGATACATTTGCCGAAGCCGCGGATTTCCGGCGGGTAGATGTCGAAGGCGATGACCTTGTAACCCATCCGCGCCATGGCCCGCTTCAGTATATCGCCGGCCGCGATGGTGCCGTCGCCCGCCGAGCCGATGACCGCAAACTGTATGTCGGTGCCGTTCTTGTTCATCTAATGCTCCCAGAAGGGCGATGCGAGATGGCCCTTCTTGTCGATGCGAAGGCGCTCGTCCTCCAGCCCCTCGAAGTCCTCGTTGGCGCCGGTAACGTTGCGCGCCGCCACTTCGCCCATCAGCCGGACATTGTTCCAGCCGTAATAGAACCGGTAGGTATTGTCTTCCGCCGACCAGATCTGGCAGACATCACCGGCCGCCCAGATGTTTTCGTCGGTCGTATGCAGCATCGGATCGACCAGCAGGCCGCGCTCGATATCGACGCCGGATCCCAGCATGAATTCGGCGGTAGGGGCTAGTCCATAGGACGGCATTACCACGTCGCCCAGGACTTCGCCGCCATCCTCGAAAACCACACGGCGAGCGGGTTTTCCGGGCTCGCCTTGCTCCACCGCGACGGGGCGAACGCCATCGATGACCTCGATGCCCATATTTTCCAGCGACTTGATGAAACCGCCGCGCTCGTCGTCATGGATATTGTGAGGCCAGAAGGTATATTCGTTGGTCAGCAGGATGACCCGATAGCCTGTATCGATCAGGGTGCGGGCCAGGTCCAGCCCGATCATGTCGCCGCCCAGCATGATCATCGCGCCGCCCGCGGGCAATGCCTTGTAAGTGGAAATGGCGGCCTCGAACGAGTTGAACCCGCTCATCAGACCGCGATAGTCGCTGAGGTCCTCGGGCAGATAACCCTGCCCGCCGGCGCAAACCAGCAGCCGGTCGTAATGCATGACCTCGTTATGGGCGAAGGCAATCGCGCGGTTGCGGCCATCGACATCGGTAACGCGGCTGTTGCGGCGGAGCGTTATGCCGTTGTCGTCGTAATAAGACAGGGGATGCACCAGAATTTCCCGCCAATCATAGCAGCCGCGGAAAACCCGGGGCAGATCGTAGCGGTTATAGAAGGGCAGGCTGCCCATCGTGATGATGGTGATGCGGCAATCGGGGTCGCGCTCGCGCAGCGTGATCGCCGCGCCGTTGCCCGCGCTGCCGTTGCCGATGATGACATTATGGATCGCTTCGCCCATGTTCACAAATCCCGTGTGACGAATTCGTTGCGGGTGATGGAGATGCATTTGGTCGGGCAGACCATGAAACAGGCGCCGCAGCGGATGCATTCGTTATTATCTATCCAGATCGCCCCGACCTCGTCCCACTGCCGGGTTTCCCGCAATTCGCCATAGGTTCCGTCCTTGCGGATTTCCACGCCCTCGACCAGCTTGATGCAGTTCTTCGGCGCAACCTCGATGCAGGCGCGGCAATAGATGCAGTTGTCGACGTCGATCTGATATTTCAGGTTACACAGGTAACATCGCTTCGACTCGGTTTCGGACAGCTCCTCGCCATAACCGGTTTCCACCTCACAGGTCAGCTTTGTGGTCCGCTTGGCCAGGGGTGCCGTCGGCATATGCTGGCCTTCGATAAAATCGAATGCGCGTTCGCGCAGCGGGCCGGCAACGGGCTCGATTCGCACCATCTGACGGCGGCGCCGATGACCCATCAGCCAGTGATCGATGCCGCCCGCGATATGGCGGCCGTTTCCGATGGCCTCGATGATGGTGGTCGGGCCGGAAACGAAGTCGCCGGCGGCGAAGATGCCCTTTATCGATGTCTTGCCGGCCTCGCCGACCTTGACGCTGCCCCAGCGGTCCAGTTCCAGCTTCACGTCCAGATAATCGTTGACCGTGCGCTGGCCGATGGCGATCAGCAATGTGTCGCAAGGTTCGGTGAATTCGGAACCCTCGATCTCGATGGCCTGGCGGCGGCCGTTATCGCGCCAACCGCCCAGGCGGTTTTGCACGAATTCCACCCCGTGCAGGGCGCCGTTCTCGTCGGCCAGCAGTTCCACCGGCGAACGCAGGCCCTTGATCCTGATCCCCTCGCGCTTGGACTCGAATATTTCGTCCTTGGCGACGGGGATATATTCTTCGGCCGTGCGGATATGAATAGTGACTTCCTCCGCGCCCAGCCGTTTGGCGACACGCGCGCAATCCAGCGCGGTAAAGCCGGCGCCGACCACGGCAACCCGCTTGCCGACCTTTTTCTTCTCGCCGCGATGCAACTCCATCAGGAAATTGAGTCCGTACTCGACGCCCTTGATCGAGGTTGGATCGTCCCTGCCCGCGCCCGTCTTCAAGGGCAGCCTCACCGGCGCCATGCTGCCGGTGGTCAGCAATACGGCATCGTAATCCTTGCGCAGCCGCGCCAGGGGCGTCTGGCCTGCCTCGTTTCCGATCTCGACGCCGGTGCGCAACTCCACGCCCAGCCGCAACGCGTTATGCAGTTCCACATGCAGAACGTCGCGCGGCAGGCGGAAGGACGGTATGCCATAGCGCAGCATGCCGCCCGGGTCGCGCTCGCGCTCGAAGATGGTCACGTCATGGCCCAGCAACGAGAGATCATGCGCCGCCGCCACGCCGGCCGGGCCGGCGCCGACAACCGCAACCCGCTTGCCGGACGGCGTATAAAGACTTTCGGTAATGCGGTGGCCGACATGCTTCAGGTCGCTGGCCGACCGCTTCAGATGGCAGATGTTGACAGGGGCACCATTACCCGGCTGGCCATGGCGGCAGACATCCTCGCAAGGGCGCGAACAAATGCGGCCCAGCACGCCGGGCAGCACGTTGGCCTCGCGATTGATTTCGTAAGCGCGGCCGTAATCCTGTTCCATGATCGCCTGGATATAGGCGGGGATGTTGGTCGAGGCCGGACAGGCGGACTGGCAGGGGATATTCTCGCGAACCCAGCCGACATCGCGCGGATCGTCGGAATACCAGACCCCGTCCTCGCCGGGCGTGGGCGCGGGCGCGGGACGTTTCGCGCCGGCCTTTTTCGCTTTCCGGCGTTCAGACATCGGCGTTTCCCGGCGCCAGCGCGGCCAGGCGGTCGATATCGTCGCGCAGCGCCTGGAAATAATCGGCGACGACCTCACCGAACAGCGGATCGTCCCTGTCGCCCAGTTTTGCGTCGATTTCGGCCCAGTCGTCTTGCGACAGAACCTGCCGGGCCGCCGGGAAGACATGCAGTTCCTCGCGCGCGATGTGATGGCGGTAGCGTTGGATGAAATCGCGGGTCAGATTATGCACCTGCTCGCGATTCACGGGTTCCTCGGCCCGGGCGCGCTCAATCAACGCCGAAAGGGACAGGGTCATTTCAGCCAGACTACGGTGCTCCTCCTCCAGATCGCCGACTTCCGCGGCGAGCGCGGGGTCCCGGCCACGCAGAAGCCTGTAAACGAGATCTTCCTTGGGATGGTGAACCGCGTCGGGATATTCCATGCAATATTGCAGCATGGCCCCGATCGTATCGTAATCGGCGGCCTCGCCGGCCGCGAACAATCCCAGCTGCCGGTCAAGAAGATCCAGCAACCTCGACATATCGGCATGCTCCTTGTGGAGCCGGTTCAGCACTTCCGGCACGGTTTCCGCCTTTCCGCCCACACTATACGATGCCGGAAAGTGTAGACCACAGAGGTTTACAACAAATTGACCTGCGTCAACGATGCACCCGCGAAAGAAATGAAACCATGCCGGAACAACCCCGAACTCGCTACGATATCGCGTTTCGCAGCGCCACCATTATCGATGGGACCGGGGCGGCGCAAAACAAAAACAGGAGCGGGCGGCTTTTCCCGCAACAAGCCCGCGACCGCGGGCCCGAGCTTATGCGAGGAGCCAAGGGCGCGGATGCGCCCGCCCGGCGCCTGAGGGAACAACAAACAAAAACAG
>JADFVY010000557.1 GCA_015222795.1 Pseudomonadota bacterium
CCAGTCTGGACCCACGCACCCCGCCCGACGAAGCCGGGGACGGCCAGTCTTAAATCCTTAACCCGCAGGCGCCCAGCCTTCCGGGTCGTCCAGGAAAGCGCGCACGGTTTTCAGGCCTTCCTTGTCCAGCGATCCCTCGGTTTCCGCCAGGGCGATAACGTCCCACCAGGTGGCCAGCGCGTGCAGGGTCACGCCGTTTTCGCGCAGCTGTTCGATGCCGGCGGGGAAAATGTCGTAATGAAAGACGACGAAGGTGTGGGCGCATTCCGCGCCGGCCTCGCGCAGGCCCTTGACGAAGCTCAATTTACTGCCGCCATCGGTGGCCAGATCCTCGACCAGGATGGCGCGCTGGCCCTCTTGCAGGTCGCCCTCGATTCGCGCGTTGCGGCCGAAGCCCTTGGGTTGCTTGCGCACATAGCACATCGGCAGCATCAATCGATCGGCCAGCCAGGCGGCGTAGGGTATGCCCGCGGTCTCGCCGCCGGCCACAACGTCCAGCGACTCGAAGCCGATCTTCTCCTCGATCAGGGTGGCGGCCATGTCCATCAGGCGGCGGCGCGCGCGCGGGAAGGCGATCAGCTTGCGGCAATCCACATAGACCGGGCTCTTGCGCCCGCTGGTCAGCGTGAAGGGATCGTCCGGCCGCATCAGGACCGACCGGGTTTCAAGAAGAATGTTTGCCGTGATACGGGCGGCGTCAGACTGCATGGCGCGATCCCCGGTGACAGGTTGCAGGTTAATTCCGGCTCCCTGTTTACGAGATCGCGCCCGCCGCCACAAGATGGCAGGTCGCCTGTATTACTATACCGACCCGCCATTCCACCCCGAGGCGGGTCGGTAGTTAATCAGAATTCTTAATTCGCAACGCGGCGCGGTACGTAATGATCGCCTTCGTATGTCTTGAAGAACAGCATCAGCGACGGATGAACCACCGGCTCGCCACTCTGGTCGGCACTCAGGCTGTTTTCCGAGACATAGGTGACATGCTCCTTGCCGTCGCCCAGGACATGATACCAGGGCCGTTCCAGCGGCTCGTCTTCCCTGACGGCCCGCAACGCGGTCTCGCCGTCGCCCAGGAACATCGGGTCGACATCGATAATGACCCCGCGATAATTCATGTCTCGGTGGTAAACTACTTGGCCCAGCGAAAATTTCGCGAACATTCTATCCTGCATGATTCTCTACGCTCCCCACGTAACAGTGCATTCCCGGATGGCTGTGCAAATCTCATGCCAGAATATTGTAACTCCCGGAAAATCAAGCCCCCGAGGTTGTGATATTTAGCCGGCAGGCGCGACAAACGCCCCTCGTCGCCGCGATGCTTTCAATATGCAAAGGGGCGGCGTAATCTGGCGTCCGGAAATTTGCATTCTGCCAACTGGTGGAAAGGGAGCGGATGACAAGCGGCGCAAACTGGCGGACCCCCGTGGTTATTCTTCTGGCGGGCACGGTGGTGCTGATCCTGGCCTTCGGGATTCGCACCAGCTTTGGCATTTTTATGGTGCCGATCAGCGAGAATATGGGCTGGGGACGCGAGGTATTCGGCTTCTCGATGGCGATGCAGAATCTACTGTGGGGCGCCGCGCAACCCTTCGCCGGGGCGATTTCCGACCGTTGGGGATCGGGCCGGGTCATCGCGGGTTGCGGCGCGCTGTATGTGCTGGGCCTGCTGGTCATGGCCGGCGCCGCCACGCCGCTCGGCATGACCACGGGCGTTGGGATCGTGATCGGCATTGCGCTTAGCGGCACCGGCTTTCCAGTGGTCCTTGCGGTAATCGCGCGCTCGGTGCCCGAGGAAAAACGCAGCCTCTATCTTGGGCTGGGCGCGGCCGGTGGATCGTCGGGCCAGGTTCTGATGGTTCCCATCGCGCACGGCCTCCTGGGGTCGATGGACTGGACCATGGCGTTGCTGGTGCTGGCGGCGATGGCGGCGGTCATGGTTCCCCTGGCGGCCGCCCTGGCCGGCAACCCCAACGCGGGCGTAAGTCCCGTCGTAAAAAAACAGTCCATCGGCGAGGCGATCCGCGAGGCCGGTGGCCATCGCGGCTACTGGTTGCTCAATGCCGGATTCTTCGTTTGCGGCTTCCATGTCGCCTTCGTCGCGACGCACCTGCCGGCCTTCATAATCGACAAGGGGCTTGCCGCGGGCTATGGCACGGCGGCGCTGACGCTGGTCGGTTTCGGCAATATCATCGGATCCTGGCTGTCCGGGGTGCTGGGCGGGCGCTATAGCAAGCGTTACCTGCTCAGCGCCCTCTATTTCGCGCGCGCGGCGGTGTTCTTCATCTTCATCATGCTGCCCGTGACGCCGGCCTCCGTAATCGCCTTTTCCTTCTCGCTCGGCCTGTTGTGGCTCTCCACCGTGCCGCTGACCAGTGGGCTGGTGGCGCAGATTTTCGGACCGCGCTACATGGCAACATTGTTCGGCATCGTCTTTTTCAGCCACCAGATCGGCAGCTTCCTGGGAGCCTGGCTGGGCGGCTATTTCTATGACCTGACCGGGACCTACGAAGTGGTATGGTGGCTAAGCGTGGCGCTGGGCATATTTGCCGGCCTCATCCACTGGCCGATCGACGAGCGCCCGGTGGCAAGGCTGGCCGTGGCGAGCACGGAGTAGGATTGATTGGAGTGAATTCTTGGCGCGGGTAATCATAGCAATGCCGGTCTATAATGGCTGTCTCTTATACACATCTCCGAGCCCACGAGACATTGGC
>JADFVY010000558.1 GCA_015222795.1 Pseudomonadota bacterium
CGTGGCGTCGCCCAGATCCTTGACCAGTTCCAGCGCCTTGCCAACCGACAGGATTTCCACCCCGTCAATATCCTCGATGAAATTGACCAGCCGTCGCAGATCGCCATCGAAGGTGAAGCGATAGCGGAAGGCATAATCGGTTGCCGTGTCTTCCTCGGCGACGCGCGCGCCCATTTCCGACATACGCTCATCGACCGCGGCGCGGCGGTCCTTCATCTGTTTCTGGATGGTGAAACCGTGCAGGGCTTCCGCCTGCTCGGCGACCTTGAAGCGCATGACATAATCGTTGGCGCCCGCCTTGCTGGCGTCACCGTACAGGGCGAAACCGGTGGAGTCGGGGCCCCGATGCTTCAACGACTGAAGCATCGAGGTCATCTCCTGCCCGATATTCGCGGTTTTGCCCCGGTGTATGAGTCCGGCAATGCCGCACATGGTTGTTGTCTCCTTCTCGCTAGAGCGGGTCGGGAGCACCCCCGAAAACCCGCCCTGTATTTTAAAGCTGGAAAACGTTTTGCCTTATGGCAAACAATCCCAATAGGTTTCCAGATCCCAGTTGGTGACGGTCTGGTTGAAGACTTCCCACTCGTTGCCTTTGTAGTGCGTGTAGACCCTGTACATCTCGTCGGGCATCGCCGACTTGATGACCTCGTCCTTGTCGAGGCAGACGAGCGCCTCGCCCAGCGACATGGGAAGCTTCTTGACCTGTTTGCCGGCTTCCATGGCCTCGTAGATGTTGCGCTCCTCGGCTTCGCCCGGGTCGAGATTCCGGTCCATGCCGTCCTCGAACGCTTTCAGGATCGCGCCGCCCATCAGATAGGGGTTCACCATGGAATCGACCGAACGGTATTCAAAGCGACCCGGCGCCGAAATGCGCAGCGCGCAGGTGCGGTTCTGGTAGCCCCAGTCGGCGAAGACCGGCGCCCAGAAACCGGTGTCCCACAGACGCCGGTACGAATTGACGGTCGAGGAACCGATGGAGGTCAGCGCATCCAGATGCTCGATTACGCCGCCAACGCATTGCAGGCCGATCGGCCCCGGCTTCTTCTTGTCGATCGCGGGGTCCGGCATGAACAGGTTTTCGCCACCTTTCAGGTAGCTGAAATTCCCAGCCATGCCCGGAATACTGTCATGGCCCAGCGCATTGACCTTGTCTTCGCCACCGCGCCACAACGAGATATTATGGTGACAGCCCGAGGCCGACACGCCCATGAAGGGTTTGGACATGAAGCAGGCGATCAGGTTGTTCTCGCGCGCGACCTGGGCGCAAATCTGGCGGTAGGTGGTCAGACGGTCGCTGTTGCGCAACACGTCGTCGTACATCCAGTTGAGTTCAAGCTGCCCCGGCGCGTCTTCATGGTCGCCCTGGATCATGTCCAGCCCCATGGCGCGGGAATATTCAAGCACCTTCATGAAGACCGGGCGCAGGCTTTCAAATTGGTCGATGTGATAGCAGTTCGGCTTGGAGAAACCGCCATCCGGCAATCCATCCTCGCCTTTCTTCAGCCACATCATCTCGGGTTCGGTGCCGGCCCGCAGATGCAGCCCGTCATATTTCTTCTGGAACTCGTCATGGATGATGCGCAGATTTCCGCGGCAATCCGATGTCAGATGCCCGCCGGGATTCTCGTTTTCCTCGCGATTCCGGAAACATGTACAGAAAACCCGCGCCACGCGCTTGTCCCAGGGAAGCTGGACAAAAGTTTCCGGATCGGGGATGCCGACCAGTTCCGAGGCCTCCGGGCCGTACCCGATATATTGGCCGTGACGGTCGGTATAGAGATTGGCGGTCGAGCCGTAGACCAGCTGGAAACCGCGCTCGGCGACCTGTTCCCAATGATCGGAGGGGATGCCCTTGCCGACGATGCGACCGGTCACCGAGATGAATTGGAAATAGATATATGTGATGCCCAGTTCGTCGATCTTCTTGCGGACGTCCTTGACCAGGCTGTCGCGCCCCTTGGCGCCTACATGTGCTTCCAGATCTGTCGTTGCCATTGGTTTTGTTCTCCCTTGTTTCGTGGAAATTCTCAGTTGCCGCGGATGCCGCGGGGACCGGCGACCCGGTCCAGGCTGTTACCCCGGAACATCCTGATCAGTATCCATCTCCTGCTTCCATCGCGTGATCGAGTTCGCAGTGCGCCTTGACGAACGATGTACAATAGTTCACCATAATTGAACCAAAAAGCAAACCACTTTTTTCAATTGGTGCGAAATTGGCTCAAACTGGCGCGAAAAGTGATCCTCCCCAGATAACTGGTTCCGATGAGCTTCCAACAGCTTCGGGCGCCGGCGCGGCGGCAATCACGACTCGCCTGCGCGAGGCGATACTTGGTGGACATTACGCCGATGGCGAACGCCTGCCGGCCGAACGCGAGCTGACCGAACATTTCGGCGCGGCGCGCGGCACTATTCGCGAGGCCTTGCGCCGGCTGGAAGAAATGGGACTCGTTACCCGACGAATGGGCAGCGGCACCTTCGTTATTCACCGCACGGGGCCGGACGAGGGCGATATCGCCGAACTTACCAGCCCGATTGAGTTGATCGACGTGCGTCTGGCTATCGAGCCTGAAATCGTGCGCATGGCGGTGGCCAATGCCACGGCGCGCGATCTGGAACGCCTGGAGGCCACGCTCGCCGAATGCGAGGCCGCGGGTGGCGACAGCGAGGCCTTTTCGCAGGCCGATGAACAGTTTCACCGCACCCTGGCCGAAGCCACCCGAAATCCATTGATGATATGGCTGTATGGCAAAATCAACGATGTCCGCGGCCATACGCAATGGAATGCGATGAAGGGCAAAATCCTGACCGAGACCCGAATCGGGGAATACAACACCCAGCACCGCAAACTGTTCGAAGCCGTGCGCAGCCGCGACATGGACATGGCCGTGGAGGTCATGGAAAGCCATTTGGGGGAGGCGCGCGAGGATCTTTTGGGGGTGCGCGGCCGATAAAAAATCCTCCGAAGTGGGGATAATTGTAGTTGGCGGCTGGATTCGTTTGGGTTATCGTCTCAGTAACGAAAAATGACTGCAGGGAAAATACAGGCTTAATCAGACGTGGAATAGAGCCCCTTCTGTTCGCTGAATTACCCTTCCTGTCGAAGGTTGGTTGCCAGGCGAATAAAGAACAAAAGGCCGGGGCTCGCCCGAAAGGGAAGGAACAGTCTAATGGGAGACGTCACCGCCATGGGCGGTATCCGGAACCAGGCCCCACCAAACCTCGGCCCGGTCTCCACCAATTCAGACAAAACCGAACCATTTGATGGCTCGGCGCGGGGATATGCGCCGGCCGCTACCGTCCGTGCGACTGGCGCACCGCAATGGCGCCGGGCGGATTCGAAATAATAAAGGACCCGGCGCGTAATGTCGCCGGGCCGCCAACAGGCAAAAAGGAGAGGCAAAAACAAACGATGCCGAATACAAACCGCGCCGCCGCGATCGCTCTATCGCGGATGGCGTAAATCGGAACCTGAACAGTGAGAAACACTGGGGGGATACACAATGGATAGCGAAATCGGAGCTTTAACAGTTATATTCACGGAGTTCTACTACTGGGTCACCGTGGTATTCATGTTCCTCATCCATGTAGGCTTTTGCATGTATGAGGTCGGTGCATCGCGCAGAAAGAACATGATGCACACCCTGATGAAAAACACGATGGTGATCCCGCTTGTCACCGTCACCTTCTTCTATTTCGGCTGGTGGATCTATTTTGCTGTGCCGAACGGCCCCGGAATAACCGAGGGCGGCCTGCTCGACGCACCATGGGCAACACCCTGGTCCGAACTGATGGGCACCCATATGGGCGGCAAACCGATGGACGGTTCCGGCCTTACCGCCGACGACACCATGGGCTGGGC
>JADFVY010000082.1 GCA_015222795.1 Pseudomonadota bacterium
ACCCAGAACAATGCCATGGCGCCGATCGATATACCGACGAACTCGGCCGCCAGTTCCGCCGGCAATGTATCGCCATGGACGTCCGCATGCGGCGCACCGACGAAATGGGGCAGCAGGATCAGCAAGACGCCGGTGGCCATCCATATGAGGCGCGCCTGGAGCGTCAATAGCGCAATGCCGCCCGCGGTCGCTGTCGTCGTCAGAAGCCACCAGACTTGCCGCTCCTCTAACGGCGCGCTTATGCTGCCGGGCAGTTCCGGCGGCAGACCGGCGGCGGGCGCAATGACAAATGCGGCAAATCCGGCCAGGCCCCACAACACACCCTGTCCGATGCCCGTTGGGCGCCCGCGCATGACCAGCAGGGCTGACAGCAACAGGCCGAAGCCCACGCCGTTCAGGATGTTGAACAGGAAAGTGTCAACCAGGCGCATAAACGGGGCAGACAGCGCCGGGTCGGTGCTCTGTTCATAGGCCTCGGCAGCGAGAATCAGTGGCTGGATCTTGCCGATATAAAGCAACGTCAGAACAACACCAGCCGCCAGCCCGGCCAACAAGCCGGTCAGCAGCGTCCGCGTAATCATCGGATTTATACCACCGGTTTAGTGACAGGGGAATCCGGTCGCATGGCGCGTATCGTGCGCCGTCTCGTGGGACATCTGGGCGAAACCCACCCCGTATAGAATGAAAAGGCCCAACAGCGCCGCCACGATTGCGGCCGAAGCCCGTTCCGCGGCAAGCGACGTATTTGTTCCCAGAACCGATACCAAGCGCGACATATCACCCTCCGTGTTGTCGTGCGGGACTGCGCCGATGTCCCAACAAGGTTCCGCCGGACGGCGCATGGCCCGGGGGATGGCAGGTCTCCTGGCTTGCGGATTATCGCCCCCATTCCCGCCTTCCCGGTTTCCCAGTGGCCGAGCCCGCCAAGGGGCCCATACGGAATGGAAACTCGCCGCTCACAGTTGCGGGGGCAGCCACGGATTTGCCCAATGACCGGGCGCACCGTCGTTCCCTCTTCATCTCCCAAACGGGAGAACCATCAGGCGCGACAGTAAACGAGAAAGAATGGCGCGGTCAATCGAATGCGCGCCGGAAAACATCTTCGATGAGTCATTCTTGCATCCGTTCCGGTTCGGCCTGGATGCCGTCGGTGGGTGAACCCACCGACGAGCCGCCAAACAGGGAAAGCGCGACAATCGCCACCAAAGCGATCACCGCGAGTGCGGCAATCACTATTCCGGCGGGCATGGAGCTGATCCGCCGGCGAGTCATCTAGTGGCCTGATACAGACCACTAGCTTGACACCAGGAAAACGGCATCTCGCCGGATGGTGGAATAGTCCAGCTTTTAATCCTGTAATACATGCCGGAAATGTATGCCAATCAGCCGCTTAAGACGGCATGACATATCGCCGCATCGTCCAAAAGTAGGACGGGAATGAACACGCGAAGACCCTAATTCCGTCACAGGGCGGTGTAAACATGGCGCATTACCCAATATTAAGGGTATAATATTAATAATTGGCATGGAGAGTAGATCATATGCACCAAACAATTGCCCTGGTCGATGACGACCGCAACATTTTGACGTCCGTAACCATGGCCCTCGAGGCGGAGGGTTATCAGGTGCGGTCTTACACCGACGGTGAAGAGGCGCTGCGCAGTCTGACGCAGCGACCGGTGGATCTTGCCATACTGGATATCAAGATGCCGCGCATGGACGGAATGGAATTGCTGCAGCGCATGCGCAAGACCATGGCCACGCCGGTAATTTTCCTGACCTCAAAGGACGACGAGATCGACGAGGTTGTCGGGCTGCGCATGGGCGCGGACGATTATATCACCAAGCCTTTTTCACAGCGTCTGCTGATCGAGCGGATTCGAGCCCTGCTGCGGCGTACCGAGATTGACGCCGAGCCGGGCGAAACCAAGGGCGAAGGCCTTTTGGTTCGTGGCGATCTGGTGCTGGATTCGGACCGCCATGTTTGCACCTGGAAGGATGCGCCGGTTTCGCTTACGGTGACCGAATTCCTGCTGTTGAAGGCGCTGGCGCAGCGCCCGGGTCATGTGAAGAATCGCGATCAGTTGATGGATGCCGCCTATGGCGAAAGTATTTATGTCGACGATCGAACGATTGATAGCCATATCAAGAGGCTGCGCAAAAAATTCAAGGTTGCCGACGATGACTTCGCGCAAATCGAGACGCTTTACGGCGTGGGATACCGATATCGAGAGGCATGAGGGCAGAACCAGAGTGGACCACTGCCGAAGCTAAAGGGGAGGACGCGAAGGAAGAGGTCGCGCCCGACAAGGGAAAGCTTGCCCTGGAAGTGGAGAATACAGAACCGGAGATCGCCGCCGCCGATACCAGTACACAACCCGTGCTGAGGGCTGAATCGGATGTTGTTTCACACGACGAAGGATTGCTGACTAAAAGACCGGCAATATTCCGCCGGCCGCGCCCGAAACGAGCCGCTGGCGTTGCTCGGAAAAGGCTGATCTCGCCGCTGACCCGAAAGGTGCTGGCGGTGAATTTCATTGCGGTGCTGATCCCTGTCGCCGGTTTCCTGTCGCTGGGCGAATACCGGGACAGCCTGATCGAAACCGAGATGGACGCTCTGAAAACCCAGGGCGAGGTGTTCGCGGGCGCGATCGGCGAGGGCGCCATCGCCACGACACTCAGCGGTGACCAGATATTGGACATCCCCCCGTCGCAGCAAATCGTGCGGCGCCTCAGCGAGTCGAATGCGGTTCGTGCCCGGTTGTTTCTGCCAGACGGCGAACTGGCCGCCGACAGCCGTCTGCTGGTCGCCGGGGGTGGCATTATCCATATCCAGGTGCTGCCGCCGCTCAGCGAAAGGCGGCCGTTTCTGGACCCCATCATCGATATGCTGGACTGGCTGCCGCGCCGGCACGACCTGCCGCCCTATCGCGAGGCGCCGATGCAGAACGCGACCGATTACGAGGAGGCCATGGGGGCATTGCGCGGCGAGACCAGCAATGCACTTCGACTGACCGATGTCGGAGGGAACTATATCTTGTCCGTGGCGGTGCCGGTGCAACGTTATCGTCAGGTGCTGGGCGCGCTGATGCTGTCGAAAAACGGCGATGACATTGACAGGGCGGTGCGTTCGCTGAGGCTGGTCGTGCTGCAGGTTTTTGCGGGCGCCCTGCTGATCACGTCGCTGCTGTCCATATATCTGGCGGGTACCATCGCGCGGCCGGTGCGCCGCCTGGCCGAGGCCGCCGAGAAAGTCAGGCGCGACATCGGCCGGCAGAACCATACGATCCCCGATCTGACCGGCCGGGGCGATGAAATCGGCGATCTTTCAGGCAGCTTCCGCGCCATGACACAGGAATTGCAGGCTCAGCTTGACGCGATCGAGCGCTTCGCCGCCGATGTCAGCCATGAGCTGAAGAACCCGCTGACCTCGCTGAGAAGCGCGGTGGAAACCGCGGCGCGGGTGAAGGACCAGAAAAAGCAGCGGCAACTACTGGCGATCGTGCAGGATGACGTTCGGCGGCTGGACCGCCTGATAACCGATATCTCCGACGCCTCCCGGCTGGATGCGGAATTGAGCCGCGCCCAGTCGTTGGAGATTGATATCGCCATCATGCTGACGACACTTGCCGACATGCACCAGACGACATCGAGCAGCAAAAAGGTGCCGGAATTTGTGTTGAAGCTTGACCGGGTCAAGGGTCTCACGGTCAGTGGCATGGAGGACCGGCTGGTTCAGATCTTCCACAACCTGATCGGCAACGCCGTCAGTTTCAGCCCGCCCGGCGGCAAGCTAAACGTGTCCGCCCGGCTGGACGGTGACATGGTCGAAATTCTTGTCGAGGATGAAGGTCCGGGTCTGCCGGAAGGAAAGCTGGAAGCCATCTTCGACCGGTTTTACAGCGAGCGCCCGTCGGACGAAAAATTCGGCACCCATTCAGGGCTGGGACTTTCGATTTCGAAACAGATCGTTGAGGCGCACAGGGGAACGATTCAGGCCGAGAACATACCAGGCTCCGACGGAATGCCGGCCGGCGCCTGCTTCATCGTCCGTCTGCCCTTCGCCAAATCCGAAAAGTAAAATTATAAAACCAGCAACAGCAGCCCAGGCAGGGTAATGAAGGAAATTGCCGTTGAGACCAGCACAAGGCCGGCAACCTCTTCAGGCGAACGGTCGTAGCGCGCCGCGAACAGATAGTTCAGCACGGCAACAGGCATCGTCGATTCCAGGATCAATATCCCGCGAGCCGCGCCCTCCATGCCGAGAAATTCAGCCACCGCCAACCCGACGGCAAGGCCGATCGCAAGCCGGCCGACGGATAGCGCGACGCTGCGCCCCAGACTGGTCACCTTCAGCTTCGCCAGCGACACACCCAGCGTCAGCAGCATCAAGGGGATTGCCAGATCGCCGATCAGCCCGATCGTATTGTCGATCCATATCGGCAGATGGATATCCAGCAACTGCAGGGATATGCCGGCCGCCGCGGCCCAGATCAGCGGCGTGCGCAACAGAATGCTGACCGAGCTGTGGCCCGCCGACACCCAGATACCGAAGGTGAACTGGATCACCAGAAATACGGTGAAGAAGACGATGGCCAGCGCCAGACCCTCCTCGCCGAAGGCGAACAGGCAGAGCGGCAGGCCGATATTGCCGGTATTGCCGAAGACCAGCGACGGCAGATAGACCTGCTGTGAATAGTCCGCCAGCTTCAGGGCCGCCGCCGCCACGGCGATCGTCGCGGCCACCGTGATCAGCCCGGCCAGCGCCATTTGCGAGAACGCCTCGGGGGCGACCTCCAGCCTGGCGAGCGTCGCCACGATCAGGCAGGGCATGGCGATGTTGGAAGAAATGCTGGTCGTGAACTCGTTGTCGAATGGCATGCCGCGGCGGGCCCAGCCATAGCCGATGGCCGCGCAGATGAAGACCGGCGCGATAATGGCGAACAGGTCCGACGCAAGGGCGGACAGGCCGCCGGTACTGGCAAACAGGTTTTCGAACATGGCTTTCCAGGATACAGGGAAAATTCGGGCGCGGAACCTACCACGAGGTTCTTCGATACGCCACTTTCCACGGCAAAAAATGTCAAAGGGCGATTGACTTGGCGCGCGGGCCGCATCACTCTCTGCGTTATGATAACGATCCATGCCACAACCGTTTCCCTTGACGGTCGCGGGGTTATCCTGCGCGGCCCCTCCGGCAGCGGGAAATCCGACCTCGCTGTCAGGCTGATTAACGAAGGCGCGCTGCTTTCCGCCGACGACCAGACCGTTCTTTTCATCGAAAATAACCGCCTTATGGCGCAGCCACCGGTCGAAATCTCCGGTAAGATGGAAGTAAGGGGTGTCGGCATCATCAAGATGGGACCGCCCGCCATCGTGCCGGTTTTCCTTCTGATCGATATGTCGGATCCCGCTGACATCCCACGCATGGCGGATTTTGAGGCCGTCGAACTGGTCGGCCAGCAAATTCCCAGAATTCTTCTGGCCCCGTTCGAAATGTCGGCGACCGCCAAGGTCAAGCTGGCGCTAAGAGCGTCGCTGGGATCCTGACGGCCGGCATTATGACCAACGGCGAAACAGACGCCGGCAATGGCCAAAATGGGGCCGCGCGGGATCGAATTGTGCTGGTAACCGGGGTGTCCGGCGCCGGCCGATCCACCACATTGAAAGCATTCGAGGACCTGGGTTACGAAGCGGTCGATAATTTACCGTTGACGCTGCTTGAAGGTGTGGTGTTGGGAGGCGTGCGCGAGCGGCGGCCTCTGGCGGTTGGCGTCGATATACGGACCCGGGATTTTGGCGTCGAATCGCTGATCGCCGGGCTGGACCGGCTGCTGGCCTCCGGGCAGGTGAGCGTTACCCTGTTATTCCTGGACTGCGAAGATGACGTCCTTGTGCGGCGCTTTACCGAGACGCGACGGCGTCACCCGTTGGCCGCCGATCGTCCAGTTGCTGACGGTTTGCGGCTGGAACGGCGCATGCTGTCGGATCTGCGCAAGCGCTCGGATCTGACAATCGATACCTCCCAGCTCTCACCGGGCGCCTTGAAGGACGAAATATCGCGACGGTTTGCGACCGGTTGTCAGTCGGGTCTGGCGCTGTTGATCACATCGTTTTCGTACCGCTACGGACTGCCGCGCGAGGCCGATCTTGTTTTCGACGCGCGATTCCTGACCAACCCGCATTACGACCCCGCGCTTCGGGACATGACGGGCCGGGACGCGCCGGTTGGCGAATTTATCGCCCGCGACGAAGATTTTGCCACATTTCTGAACGGGCTAGGCGCTATGCTGTCGGTTCTGCTGCCGCGCTACGAAAAGGAAGGCAAAAGTTACCTCACCATCGCTGTCGGCTGCACGGGCGGCCGGCATCGTTCGGTTTACGTCGCGGAACGGCTCGGGAAAATGCTGGAATCGGACGGGCGCCGGGTGCATTTAAGCCATCGGGACATACAACGAAGCGCCGGTCAGGACATGCGCTGACCACTAGGGAAGCAACAGGGAAAATCCAATGATAGGTATGGTACTTGTGACCCATGGGCGGCTGGCAGCCGAATTTATCGCCGCGCTGGAACATGTCGTGGGAGCGCAAAGCAATGTCGGGGCCGTTTGCATCGGCGCGGATGACGATATGGAGCAGCGCCGCCAGGATATCCTTGCCGCCGTGGCCGAGGTGGACAATGGCGACGGCGTCGTTGTGTTGACCGACATGTTCGGCGGCACGCCTTCGAACCTGGCTATTTCGATCATGAAGGAAGCAAAGGTCGAGGTGATTGCCGGGGTCAATCTGCCCCTGCTTATCAAACTGGCCGGACTGCGCGAGGGGTGCCCGATAGACAAGGCGGTTGCCCAGGCGCAGGAATCGGGCCGGAAATATATCAGCGTCGCATCCAGCCTGCTGGGAGACAGCGACTGATGACGGCGCTCGTGGCCCGCGAGGTCACCATTGTAAATCGGCGCGGCCTGCACGCGCGGGCAGCGGCGCGCTTTGTAAAACTGGCCGGCGATTTCGACGCGGAAATATTGGTCAGCAAGGATGGCGCCGAGGTCTCCGGCCTGTCGATCATGGGTTTGATGATGCTGGCGGCCGCCCCCGGCACGCAGATCGAGCTTTGCGCCACGGGTAATCAGGCCATGGAGGCCGTCGATGCGATTGCCGCCCTTGTGGCGGCTGGATTCGATGAAGACTGAACGAACAATATCAAAAGGCGAGCGGGTATTCGACGGCGTCGTCGGGGCGCCCGGAATCGCGATTGGCCCCGCCCATGTGAGCGAGGCCGGCGCGCTGCAGGTCCCGGAATACGAAATACCGCAAAACGACATCGATACGGAAACAGCTCGATTCCAGGTGGCGCTGAAGCGCTCTCAAAACCAGCTGACCAAGCTCAAAACCAGATCGCAGACACTACCGGAAGCCACGGCGGAGGAACTCGGCTATCTGCTTGACGCGCATCTGCTGATGCTGACCGGATCGCGTCTGGTCCGCGGGGTCGAGGAAACCATTGCAAGGGAGCGGATCAATGCCGAGGCCGCCGTTCAGATGGCGATATCGGAAGTCGCGCGTGGGTTCGAAAGCCTGCCCGACGCCTATATGGCGGCCCGCGCCGACGACGTGCGCGAGGTCGGGGGACGGCTGATTCGCAATCTCACGGATACTCCGTTCCAGGCTTTCACCCATCTGCCGCCAGGAACCATCATCGTCGCCGAGGAGTTGAGTCCCTCGGATGCGGCGCTCATCGACCCCGGGATCGTGGCCGGATTTGCGACCGTGCTGGGCGGCAAGGAAGGGCACACCGCGATCATGGCCCGGTCATTCGGCCTGCCGGCGATTTTCGGCGTTACCGGCTTGCTGGGGGGCGTGAAAAGCGGCGAAACGGTAATCATCGATGGGGCGGCGGGGCGAATCATCGTCAGCCCGAAGCCGGAAACGCTGAAAGATTACGAAGCCCGCCGCAAGATACTGGAGCGCGAAAGACGACAACTGGGCCGGTTGATCGGCCTGCCGGGGGAAACCGGCGACGGCGTTATCGTGGGGCTGCAGGCCAATCTGGAACTGCCGCGCGAGGTGGACAGCGCACTGGCCGTTGGCGCCGAGGGAATCGGGCTGCTTCGAACCGAGTTCATGTTCATGAACCGCGACACACCGCCCAACGAAAACGAACAATATGAATCCCTGGCCGCGCTGATCGCGGCGATGGGCGGCCGTCCGGTCACCGTGCGCACGCTGGATGTCGGCGGCGAGAAACTGGCCTATTCGCTGGGCGAGCATATGGGCGACCCGGTCAATCCGGCGCTGGGTCTGCGGGCGATCCGCCTGTCCTTGAAGCAGGTGAAGCTGTTCGAAACCCAGCTGGCGGCGATCCTGCGGGCGAGCGTGCACGGGCCGGTGCGGATATTGCTGCCGATGATTGCCGGGTCCGGTGAAATCCGCCAATCCCGCGAAATCCTGACCCGGGTTATCAAACGGTTGAAGCGGCGCGGCGTGCCGATCGCCGACCCTGTACCGCCGCTCGGCATCATGATCGAGGTGCCCGGCGCGGCGCTGGCGGCCGACGCATTGGCGGCCCATGTGGACTTCTTCGCCATCGGCACCAACGATCTGACCATGTATACCCTGGCCATCGACCGCGCCGACGAACAGGTCGCCCACCTGTATAACCCGCTGCATCCAGGCGTTTTGCGGCTGATCCAGTTCACCGTGCGGGCTGGTTTGCGTGCCCGCATCCCGGTCAGCATCTGTGGTGAAATGGCCGGCGATCCGCGCTATACGGCATTGCTGCTTGGGCTGGGCGTGCGAGATCTGTCGATGGCGTCGCCCAGCTTGCCACGCGTCAAGCAGCGCATTCGCCAGATCGAAATGACGGCCGCCACCATGCGCGCCGAAATCATCATGAGCCAGGCCGATTCGGGCCGCATCGCGGCCCTGCTGGACGATTTCAACGCGCTGGCCTAAGGGGTTGCGCACTCGCAAACCCCCGGCACGACACGAATAGAACAATATAAAGATATCTTTATATTATGCTTGCAATGAAGCGCGAGCACTGCTATATCGCTGCCCGCAATCAACAGGATTTTCAGAGGAATTACGCCATGAGCGCGCAGGATTATGTAATCAAGGATCTCGAGCTGGCCGATTGGGGCCGCAAGGAACTGGATATTGCCGAAACCGAAATGCCGGGCCTGATGTCCCTGCGCGAGGAATTCGGCAAGGCGCAGCCGCTGAAAGGCGCGCGTATCGCGGGATCGCTGCATATGACCATCCAGACCGCGGCGCTGATCGAGACGCTGACGGCGCTGGGCGCCGATGTGCGCTGGGCATCGTGCAATAT
>JADFVY010000559.1 GCA_015222795.1 Pseudomonadota bacterium
ACGGGTCTTCGACCCTCCTCAGGATGAGGCTTCGAGACGGGTCTTCGACCCTCCTCAGGATGAGGCTTCGAGACGGGTCTTCGGCCCTCCTCAGGATGAGGCTCCAACATTTATGCCCTCATCCTGAGGAGCCCCGAAGGGGCGTCTCGAAGGACGAGGTCGCTCGTCGCCGAACAAACGCGGGACCGTCGCACCCATGGCGGTAATCGGGGAAATACAGAGCCCGTTGCGACAGAGGCGGCGCTGGCGGCGGCCGCGCTTTGACGCCTGGACGGCGGGGGCCGTGCTGGTGTCTCTCGCCGTGGCCAGTCCGATCGTCGCCGTCGCGCTGACGGCCCTGGCCCCGGACGACGGGGTTTGGGCGCATCTGATTTCCACCGTGATGCCGGGTTACTTGCTCAACACTCTTCTGCTGGCGCTGGGCGTCGGCGTGGGCGTGCTGGCGGTCGGTATCGGGCCGGCCTGGCTGGTATCGGTCTGCCGGTTCCCGGGGCGCGGGTTTTTCGAATGGGCGCTGTTGCTGCCGCTCGCCGTGCCGGCCTATGTCATCGCCTTCGTCTATACCGACCTGCTGGAATATGCCGGTCCGGTGCAGACGGGATTGCGCGAGTTCTTCGGCTGGCAATCGTCGCGCGACTACTGGTTCCCCGACATCCGCACCATCCCCGGCGCGGCGACCATGATGACGCTGGTCTTCTATCCTTATGTTTATCTGCTGACGCGCGCCGCCTTCGTCAGCCAGTCGGTCTGCCTGCTGGAGGCCAGCCGGGTGCTGGGCCGCACCGCCTGGGGCAGTTTCTTCACCGTCGCCCTGCCGATGGCGCGCCCGGCGATCGCCGCCGGTTTGTCGCTGGCGCTGATGGAGACGCTGGCGGATTTCGGCACGGTGCAGTATTTCGCGGTCGATACCTTCACCACCGGCATCTACCGGGTCTGGCTGGACGTGAATGAGTCGGCTGCGGCGCAGATGGCGGCGACTCTCACCGTCCTGGTCCTCGCCCTGATCTGGATCGAGCGCCGCTCGCGCCGGTCCCAGCGCTATCACCAGACCACCACGCGCTTTCGCGAATTGCCGGGTTACGAATTGGCGGGCTGGCGCAAATGGGCCGCCATCACTGGCTGCACGGCGCCCATCCTGCTGGGCTTCGCGCTGCCGGCATGGGTGCTGGGCGGCCATGCGCTGGGCAACCTGGCACGCGGGTTGGATACGCGCTTTATCGAGGATTTCGGCAACAGCCTGATGCTCGCCACCCTGGCCGCCATGGTCTGTATCGCGGCCGCGATCTTCCTCGCCTACGGCGCGAGGCTGTCCGGCGGCCGGTTGCTGGGTGGGCTCACCCGTTTCGCCAGCATCGGCTATGCCATACCGGGCTCGGTGCTGGCGGTCGGCGTGGTACCGCCGCTGGCTCGTCTCGACCACGGCATCGACGCCGTCATGCAGGCCATCTTCGGCATCTCCACCGGCCTCATCCTCAGTGGCACGGTGGGCGCCCTGATCTTTGCCTACACGGTGCGTTTCATGGCGTTGGCCAATGGCGCGGTGGAATCGTCACTGGTGCGCGTAACCCCCAACATGGACGCCGCCGCCCGCACGCTCGGCGAGGGCAAGTGGGGCACGCTTACCCGCGTCCACCTGCCGCTGATAAGGGGCGGCGTGCTGGCCGGCGCCATCCTGGTCTTCGTCGAGGTCCTCAAGGAACTCCCCGCCACGATACTGCTCCGCCCCTTCAATTTCCAAACCCTGGCGACGAGAGCCTACGAATATGCCAGCGAGGAACGAATAGCCGAGGCGGCGCTACCGGCGCTGACCATCGTGCTGGCGGGGATTATTCCGGTGATTATCCTCAGCCGCGCGATAAGGCGATCACGGCCCGGGCACTCGGGCTGATACCTGAAACCCGAAAACGACCCCATGCCCATGCCTCGCCAACCACCCCGGCACTCCCGCCCCACCGGAAGGAAGAAGATTTTACCGCGGAGGACGCAGAGTGCCGCGGAGGAAGGCGCAGAGGGCGCGCGCCCGAGCCCATGCGAGGAGCCAAGCGGGCGGATGCCCGCGCCCGACGCATGAGGGAACAACAAAAACCCCGCCCCCCACCGGGGCGGATAAGCGCGACCGCGCGCCCGAGCTTATGCGAGGAGCCAAGGGCGCGGATGCGCCCGCCCGGCGCATGAGGGAACAACAAACAAACCCGCCCCCCAAC
>JADFVY010000560.1 GCA_015222795.1 Pseudomonadota bacterium
CAGCAGGATCTCGCCATGCTGGGTTTCGGCGACGTGGCCTATGTCCGCCCCGTCATGGTGCAGGGCGAGGAAATATTCGCCGTGATGGGCGCCGACGGCCGACAGATCGATCTGGCCGGCGATCGCAATAGCGCCGACATGGCGGCCTTTGACAAGGACCTGGCGGTCGTCGCGTTACACTGATTTTTGTGGGGCCTGAATAAAAAAGCCGGGCGATTAGACATCGCCCGGCTTTTAATTTGTCGTGATTTTGACTTTCCCCGCTTGCGCGGGCGGCGCCGGCCGGCACCGATCGACCTTAAAGACCCCTCAAGCCGCGTGACTGGCCGCGGGTTCGGTCAAAAGGGAATAGAGAGCCTCGGGTTGATCGGAGCCGCGAAGTTTTTCGCAGATCGTACGGTCACGCAGCAGACGGGAAACCCGCGCCAACGCCTTGAGATGATCCGCCCCAGCGCCTTCCGGCGCCAGCAACAGGAAAATCAGATCAACCGGCTGATCGTCGACGGCTTCGAAATCGACAGGCTTTTCCAGCCTGGCGAACAGGCCATAGAGCTTATTCAACTCCGGCAATTTGCCGTGGGGAATTGCGATACCGTTGCCGACACCAGTGGTGCCCAGCCTTTCACGCTCCAGCAGGACGTCGAAAATCACGCGTTCTTGCAGACCCGTGATCTGGGCCGCGCGCTTCGCCAACTCCTGTAGCGCCTGTTTCTTCGAAGTCGCCGGAAGTTTGGCGACAACGCTCTCGGTATCGAGAAGTTCTGCGATTTCCATTACCGCCGCCCTCACTCGCTGCACAGGGTAAAACGGACGCTGTTGCGCCTCAAGTATTTGGGACATTTCAGCTGTCGCCGACGTTCCCGCGCCTGTTTCCGCGCGGATCGACCCACCCAATATGCCCGTCTCCACGATGATATACCATATTCAAGCCGCCATTGGCACGGTTCCTGAACATCATGGCCGGAAGATTAGCGAGATCCATGCGCATGACCGCCTCGCCGACGGACATCTCCTCGATTCCGGTTTCCATTTCCGCGATCACAATCGGGTCGTCCTTTTCCTCGGACTCGCCCTCGACATCCTCGCCGGCCAGAATATATTGCTGGGCCGGCAGGCTGTCCGCCAGGTCGGGGCGCTGGCTGTGATGATCGCGCAAGCGGCGTTTATAGCGCCGCAGCCGCGTGGAAAGATGTTCGGCCGCTTCGTCGAACGCACTGTATGCGTCGCCCGTTGAGCCCTGGCTTTGCACAAGAATGCGCTTGCCGATATGGACGACCATATCGACACTGAAGGTGGATCCCTGCTTGGCGAGGGTCACCTGTGCATCCTGCGCGTTTGCAAAATATTTGCCGACGATGGCGGGGAGGTTTTCCTCGACGTGACTGCGCCACGCATCGCCTACGTCAAGCTGCTTGCCTTTGACGGAAATTTGCATGTTTGTACTATTCTTGATTTCCAAAAGTCGCGGTCCCATTGGGCAAATCCAACTGCCACATGGGCGACGGGCGCGCACCATAATAGTGCCGGGAAGCAGAGTCAATAGCCCTATCTGGTAACGCGAATGCGATAGATAACCGATTGATATACATCACTTATATTTATATTTTCCCTGCCTTTATCCGGCGGCGTCTGACCGACGAGGGGATATTCATCGCCTCACGATACTTGGCCACGGTGCGCCGCGCTATATCGATGCCATCGTCGTGGAGCCTGCCCGCGATATCGTCGTCGGACAAAACGGTGTCGGCGGTTTCGGCATCGCACAGTACCTTGATCCGGAACCGCACGGCCTCGGCCGAATGGGCCATGCCGCCATCGGCGCTGGACAGCGAAGACGAGAAAAAATACTTCAGCTCGTATATGCCGCGTGGCGAGGCCATGTATTTATTGCTGGTTACGCGGCTGACGGTGCTTTCATGCACGCTGACGGCCTCGGCGACGTCGCGCAGAATCAGCGGGCGCATATGTGATACGCCGTGGACGAAGAAGGCGTCCTGCTGACGCACGATTTCCGTGGCCACCTTCAGGATCGTCGTGGCGCGCTGATGCAGCGCCTTGACCAGCCAGTTCGCGGTATTGAGCTGATCGGCGATATATTCCTGGTCTTTCTTGTCGCGAACGCCGCGGCTGACAAGGGCGTAATACTGTCGATTGACCAGCACGCGTGGCAAAGTGTCGCTGTTGAGCTCGACCTGCCAGCCGCCGTCGGAATGGGGCCTCATCAGGATATCGGGCACCACCGGCTGGGCGACCTCATGCTCGAACCGGGACGCCGGCCTGGGATTCAACGAGCGCAGGTCGTCCCGCATCTCCTCGAAATCTTCCTTGTCGACTCGGCAGATCTTCATTATCGCCGCCCGGTCGTATTTTTCGAACAGATGCAGGTTTTCCAGCAATGTCTGCATGGCCGGATCCAGCCGATCTTTTTCACGGAGCTGGATTTCAAAACATTCCTTCAGGTCGCGAGCAAATATGCCCGGCGGATCGAAGCGCTGCACGCGCGCCAGGACATCCTCGACACGGGCAGAATCGCAGCCAAGCCGTTCTGATATTTCGCCAATGTCACCGGTCAGGCGTCCGGACTCGTCCAGCATTTCGATCAGATGCAGCCCGATGATCCGATCCACCTGGTCCTGGATATCGACATTAAGCTGGCCGGTCAGATGGTCCCGCAAGGTGAGGGTGTCGCTGATCCGCGATTCGATGCTGCTATCGATTTCGGAAAAGTCTGTCCGCCCGCCCGGCCCCGACGACCCGGCGTCGTATGAAACCGGTCCCGCATCGGCCGCCGCCGGCGAATTGCCGTTGTCCCAGACATTGTCATAGTCGGTGTCGAGCGGCGAATCCCCTTCCGTCGGCATGGAGTCCGCGTTCGCCAGTTCCATGCTGTCCGCGGGGTTGTCCGCGGGGTTGTCGGCGCCGTCGTCGGATCCGGTATCGTCAGGCGCACTGGCTTTGTCGGCCAGTCCATTCGGTTCCGCGGCGGGGGCGGCATCGTTGCGGTCGGGATCGTCGCGTTCGAGAAGCGGATTCTGCTCCAGTTCTTCCTCGACATAAGCCGTCAGCTCGAAATTCGACATCTGCAACAGCTTGATGGCCTCCTGCAGCTGCGGAGTCATCACCAGCGATTGCTGTTGTTTCAGACTGAGACGATGCGACAGGGCCATGTTTGCGATGCGGAGCCGGAAACCGGAAATTCCGGTCTACAGGCTGAACCGCTCCCCCAGGTAAACGCGGCGCACCTGATCGTCCGCGACAATCGCTTCCGGCGGGCCTTCCTTAACAACAAGCCCATCGTGGATGATATAGGCGCGGTCGACGATCAACAGGGTCTCCCGGACATTATGGTCGGTGATCAGAACACCGATGCCACGGTCTTTCAAATGACTGACCAGTTCACGGATTTCGCCGACCGCGATCGGATCGATGCCGGCCAGCGGTTCGTCGAGCAATATGAAATGCGGCCTGGAGGCCAGCGCCCGCGCGATCTCGACCCGCCGGCGTTCGCCGCCGGATAACGCGATCGCCGGCGTGCGACGTAAATGAGTGATCGAGAATTCGGCGAGCAAGGCGTCAAGCATCGATTCGCGCTGACTGGAATCCGGTTCTATCGTCTCAAGGATCGCGTTCAAATTCTGTTCGACCGACAGCCCCCGGAAGATCGAGGCTTCCTGTGGCAAATAACCGATGCCCAGCCTGGCGCGGCGATACATTGGCATATTGGTGATGATCTCGCCGTCCAGCACGGTATCGCCGTAATCGGGCGTGATCAGCCCGGTAATAATATAGAAAGTGGTGGTCTTGCCGGCGCCGTTGGGACCCAACAGACCAACCGCCTCGCCACGCTGAACCTGCAGGCTGACGTCGCGAATCACCGGGCGTTTCTTGTATGCCTTGCCGATATTGCGGACTTCCAGGCCGGCATTTTCGGCTACCAGTTTGGGTTGCCCGGGCTGGGCAGCATCGCCGGCATCCGCCGGGTCTGTCACTTCCGGACCTAAATCGTCCCTGTCCACGTCTGTCTCTCCCGTTATACGAATTCGGTTCAGTCGGGCGGCTTCACCAGCCCCTTGATGCCGCCGCCGCCGCCAATCAGCCGGCTGACACCGGTGTTCAGGTTAACCTCGGCGCATTTGCCCTTGAGAACGCTAGGTCCACGCCGGATTTCCACATTGCCGCAAAGCGTGGCTATGCCGGATTTGGCGTCATAGACGGCTTCATTCCCCTTGGCCGAATCTTCCGGTGTTGAAATCCGCACACCGCCGATTGCCTCGACCCGGCTTAACTCCGTCTTGCCATCATCGGCGGATTCCACATAGGCGCTGATCACATCGGCGCTGATTTTCCGGTCGCCGCTTTCGGCCACCGCCTCGCCGCGCGCCACGGCAAGCTGTTTTACTTCCCAATATTCAAGATTCTGGGCCGCCGTCACGACAAGCTGCTCAGCCTCGAAGCGCGGTTTGCCGCCGGACAGAACAAACACACCCTGATCCAGATCATAGGCCGCGCTTTCGCCGAAACCCTGCGCTCCATCGGAAACAATCCGGACTTTGCCCGCGGCATCTATTCGGTAGACTTCCTGGTCCTTGCCGTCCTTGCCCTCGCGGTACCAGGCGCTGACCGAATCGGCTTCCAGTTTCATCGTCCCGCGCGTCAGAACCACGCCGCCCGCGGCCACCAGAACCTTTTCGGTACGCCGCCATTCCAGCCCGTCGCCGGCGGTAATCTCGATGGGTATTTCAGCCGCCAGTGCCGTCAAGGCGAATCCCGCGAGCGCCAGCAGGGAAATCAGGGGCGTTATACGCATCGCCGTCATTGTCCCAGTTCCGGCACGCTATACAGAACCGCGTGGACCGGACCGACAAAATAAAAGACCGCCGTATTTTCGCGAATGCGGAAACCCTGGGCATCGAAAGTACCAAACGGCGCCTGGGCGTGGATCGGATCATGGCCGGCGCCCGTGCCGTTTTCGAAATTGAAGGTGATATTACCGGTATTCATCTCCATGCCGCTGTCGTGGAACATGACGACATCGCCATCCAGTTCCAGAATTCGGTTGCCGCGATGAAAGCGCCCCTTCGGGGATGACAGGGAAATCCAGGCGCCGTCCTTCAATTCGGCGTCCACCTCGGGCATTGTCAGTCTGACCAGGTCGGATTCCTGGTTGGTCTGGGTGGCGTCGTCGAATGTCACCATATAGGGCTGTCCGTCCTTGTTGATGCCCGTAAGTTTGGCCTTGGTTATGCGCAGGCTTTCCACGTCCTCTGCCTGAATTCCTTCAATCTGCCCGATCTTCGTCGGCGCGTCTTTTTGGTTTAATTGCGGCCAGACAGCCAACACCACAATCAGCGCGGCGGCGAGGCTTACCAGCAGCAATTTGGCGAATCCAACGAACCGTCCGTAATGGCGCCGCGACCGGCGGCGTTCGGTGACCGAAAAATAATCGCCAAACGCACCGCGCTGATCTTGCGGTGCTTCATCCCCTTCGCCCGGTTTACGGGCTTCAGACGAATCCGGCGCGGAGGCAATCATGGATATGCAGTATCCCAACGGGTTTGCCGTCATCGGCCACGAACAGGCCGGTGATCGAATATTTGTTCATTACCGCCACGGCCTCGGCGGCGAGCGCCTGCGGGCGTATCGATTTCGGGTTCGCCGTCATTACGTCGCCGGCGCACTGGGCCAGAATGTCGGATCCCATATGGCGCCGTAAATCGCCGTCGGTGACAACACCGGCGAGCAGTCCGTTGGCATCCATGACACCGACACAACCGAAGCCCTTTGCGGTGATGGCCAGGATCGCCTGCTTCATCGGTGCGTCAACCGAGCAGAGCGGCACGGCCTCGCCCTCGTGCATCAGGTCGGAAACGCGCATCAGGGACTGGCCCAGCTTGCCACCGGGATGAAATACCTGAAAATCCTGGGGCGAGAAGCCCTTGCGTTCCAGCAGCGACACCGACAATGCGTCGCCCAGCGCCAAGGTGGCGGTCGTCGAGGTGGTCGGCGCCAGCCCCATGGGGCATGCCTCGGGCGTTGCGGGCAGAAGCAGCGTCACGTCAGCCATCTCGTCCAGCGTGCTGCCGGCGCGGCTGGTTATGGCGATCAGCGAAATCGCGTTGCGCCGGGTGTATTCCATAAGGTCGCGGAGTTCGTTGGTCTCGCCCGAATTGGAAAGAGCCAGCACCACGTCCGCCGGCGTGATCATGCCCAGATCGCCGTGGCTGGCCTCGCCGGGATGGACATATTGCGCGGGCGTGCCAGTCGACGCCATGGTCGACGCGATCTTGCGGCCGACAAGACCACTCTTGCCCATGCCGGTGACGATGACCCGGCCCTTGACGTCATGAAGAATGTCGAGCGCGGCTATGAAACTTTCGCCAAGCGATTCCGCCAGCGCGCCGATTCCCTCCGCCTCGAGCCGCAATACGCGGCGCGCCGATTCGAGATCCGGCGATCCCGTTTCCAGGCTCGAGTTATCTGCTTCCTTGCCTTGTTTTCCGGTGGCGGTCATGGCGTCCCGATGTTGATTCAGGCCTCGGCAAAGGAGGCCTTATCAAATACATATAGGACATAAATGGAGGATTTGTTAAGTCCCCTTGCAAAAAATGTGCCGAAATGGGCAAAACGCCGCCGAACCAGCGCCATTGTCACCCGTTATTCGACGATCTGCCAGCTTCCATCCGGCTGACGGCAAGCCCGGCCAAAAACTTGTTGTGCCTGCCCGTCGATATTTGCATTGCTAGTGTATTCGCGGCAATAGCGCCCTTGGTTGTCGGTCGCGGCGTCGCCGGGGGTTACCTGATAGCTGCCACCGGTGGATGGGTTGTCCCAGGTGATGGGCTGGCCCGTGTTCCCCTGCTCCAGCGCCTGCCCGACGCAATTCTGGTCGGTCGCGTCCATCTGCTCGCCGATTGCGCCACCAATCAGCAGACCGGCGACCGTGCCGCCGATCACGGCGACGATCCGCCCCTTACCCTTGCCGACCTGGGAACCGGCGGCGGCGCCGGCGATTCCGCCCAGCACCTTGCCCATCAGTTCATGGTCGCAGCGCCCCTGCTGTATTCCCAGGGCCGCGTTCGAGGGGGCGGTCATGATGTCCAGGGGCGGGCGCGGCGGCATGATCGTGTATCCCCGCCAACCCTTCTTGCATTCGTATTTCTCTTCGTAACCCCTGCTGTCGGCCTTGTAGGAGTATTTGCAGCCGCCCGTCTTGTATTCGTACTTCACGGGCTCGATCGGCTGCCATAGGCCCTTGCATTTGAGCTTTTCCTTGTAGCCTTTCGAGTCGGCCTTGTACTCGTATTTACAGCCGTCCTGCTCATATTTGATTTTGTACTTGTCATCACCACCCGCCCACGCGGCGGTGGGCGACGCAAACGCGGCGGCGACCAGAACGAATGCGATAATCGCGACGAGTTTTCTCATGACAAAGGCTCCAGCGTCTGGTGAAGAATTCCAGGTTACCGGCCAAACATGCCAGTCCGAGGTTAACCGGCAATGAACGGCCGGGCAACGCGGGCTTCAACTGTGGGAGAATATGTCCTGGTCGGGCCAGCCGGCGAGATCGAGTTCCGCGCGGGTCGGCAGGAAATCGAAGGCGGCCTGGGCCATCTGAGTGCGGCCCTCGCGCGCCAGCATTTCGTCCAGCTTTTCCTTCAGCTGGTGAAGATACAGCACATCGCTGGCGGCATATTGCTGCTGCGCCTGGCTAAGCTCGTCGGCGCCCCAGTCGGAGGATTGCTGCTGTTTGGAGATATCGACGCCCAGCAATTCCCTGCAGATGTCCTTCAGCCCATGACGGTCGGTATAGGTGCGAATCAGGCGAGAGGCGATCTTGGTGCAGTAGACGGGCCGGCAGTCCGCATCCAGATAGTGGCGCAGCATGGCGATGTCGAACCGCGCATAATGAAACAGCTTCAGCACATCCGGCGATTCGATCAGCGCCTTCAGATTCGGCGCATCGCGGTGGCCCTTCGGGATCTGCACCAGATGGCAGACGCCGTCGCCCGACGATAACTGAATCAGGCAGAGTCGGTCGCGATGGGGATTGAGCCCCATGGTCTCGGTATCGATGGCGACCGAATCCCCGAGGTCGAGATCGTCGGGAAGGTCGCCACGATGAAGCTTGATATTCAAGGATTGCCCCGTCTCAATATAAAACCGCCGAAGCGGTTATGGTGCCCAGGAGAAGACTCGAACTTCCACGACCTTGCGGTCACAGGTACCTGAAACCTGCGCGTC
>JADFVY010000083.1 GCA_015222795.1 Pseudomonadota bacterium
AGTTCGCGAACCTGCTCCTGGTCCAGGTCCTCGGCATGCTGGGTCGATACGACCAGCGCGGTGGCGCGCACCGGTTTGCCGTTTTCGTACTGCAGGCTGACCTGGCTTTTCGAATCGGGGCCGAAGCCCGGCGCCGCACCGGAATGGCGGGCCTCAGCCATGCTTTTCAGGATCGCGTGACTGTAATAAATCGGCGCCGGCATTAAGGCCGGGGTTTCGTTGCAGGCATAACCGAACATGATGCCCTGGTCGCCCGCGCCCTCGTCCTTGTTGCCGGCGGAATCGACGCCTTGGGCGATATCGCTGGACTGTTCATGGACGTAGTTTTCGACGACCATTTTTTCCCAGTGGAAGCCGTCCTGCTCGTATCCGATTTCCTTGACCGCCTTGCGCGCCACGTCTTCCAGGTGCTCGCGTGTGATCGAGCCCGGCCCGCGTACCTCGCCGGCCAAGACGACGCGGTTGGTGGTGGTCAATGTTTCCACTGCGACACGCGACAAGGGGTCGGCCCCTAGATAAGTGTCGACGATAGCGTCCGAAATACGATCGCAGACCTTGTCCGGATGTCCCTCGGAAACCGATTCGCTAGTGAATACGTAGTTCTTTCTGGCCAATTTAGCCCCCTTCAATTTCGGCATCTGCCGGTCAAATACGCATAGCGGACGCACCGTGTCATAGCGGTACGTCCGTCTAAACCCGATTGCCGGGCGCGACTATTGCCGTGCTTGGCCGGGGACGTCAAGGATTTTGGCGGCGCCGGGTGTTATCCGGCGCCGACATTGACCCGCGTCAGGAACTGCTGGCGCTCGCCAAACTTTTAGCGAGATCGAAAAGCCGCTTGCGAACGGTGGGTTCCTTGATCCGATAGTAAGCACGGACCAATTCCAGCGTTTCGCGCTTTGCCAGGGGGTCATGAGAGAACTCCGCCTGGTATTTTTCGGCGAGTCCCGGAACCGGCTTGCCGCCCTTGCCCGATATTTCCGCCGGCATTTCTTCAAAGAAGAAGGCCACGGGCACATCCAGGACACGCGACAACGCATACATGCGGCTGGCGCCGATGCGGTTGGCGCCGCGCTCGTATTTCTGAATTTGCTGGAAAGTCAGGCCGACGGCCTCGCCCAGTTTTTCCTGGCTCAGGCCAAGAAGCGTGCGGCGAAGCCGAACTCGGCTACCTACGTGTATATCGACCGGATTGGGCTTGCCCGTCCGGCTTACGGGCTCTCTGGATGCTGGCATGGCATTATGTGCGTTTGCACACCTTAGTTGTTTATGTAAGTAGAATTCGAATGTACCGACTTTCTAAAACATACAAACGTATTCGGTCAAGGTTCATCCGTGTAGCGTTCATGCTTTTTAGGGTGCATTTAATTATTCGGGGCGCGTAATAATGAAAGAAATACAAGTACAATTAGAAACATTGTTATAATGTCTCCGAACTGGCCATACAGGGTCAGGGTTGCCGCCGGGCGTGGCAATTCCACATCCAGGACCCCCTGTGTATTCAAGTCAAGTCGTGCGATCTCGCGGCCATAAGCGTCGAAAACCGCTGAAATACCAGTATTTGCCGAGCGGATCAGCGGCAGGCCTTCCTCGATGGTGCGCATGCGGCTGATCGCCATGTGCTGATGCGGTCCGGCTGTCTGGCCGTACCATGCGTCATTTGTAAAATTAAGCAACCATTCCGGGCGGTTAGCCCGGTCCACCACTTCGCCCGGAAAAATCACTTCATAGCAAATCAGGGGGCCAACGGGCGGTATCCCTTTCAGTTGCAGGGTGCGCGGTCCAGGCCCGGCGGAGAAATCCATCGAGCCCTGCGTGAGTTTCTTGAACGGCAGAATAGAGCGCAATGGCATATATTCACCGAAGGGCACCAAGTGAAATTTGTCGAAAACCTCCGTGATATTTCCTTGCCCATCGACGGCAACCATCGAATTCCATATCTGTTGCTGATTGACTGCGCGCCGCAACGTACCAGTCAGCAGTAGTCCGCCGGGCGGCACAATGGCGGCGGCGGCCTCGGCCCAGTCCGGAAATCGGGTCAGGTCTATGACCACCGCGGTTTCCGGCCAGATGACATGGGTAATCCAGTCCGGGCGGTCCTTTGCGCTAAGTTCCCGATGCATTGAGAAATTCCGCGCGAACAGTTCGGGCTCCCATTTCTTCTTCTGCGGGATATTGGCCTGTACGATCCGCAGGCCAACGCCGGGCACGTTGTCGGCGCCCTGTTCGGGCGCCGCGGCCAACCGGACCGCACCGCCGGCCCATGCCACGAGCGGCAGCGCGATTGCAACGGCCAGCGCTGCCATGCGCCGTCTGGGTGACCCTCTCGCAACGCCGGCGGCCAGGGTGGCGGACGCCACCGCCAGGACGGTTACACCATACATGCCGAACACCGATGCCGCCTGGGCCATCGCGTCCGATCCGACCCAGCCATAGCCGGCCAGATTCCAGGGTAGGCCCGTGAATATATGGCCGCGCAGCCACTCGGTGATGCCCAGGGCCAGGGTCAGGGCCAGTGCGCGGCGTAAATGTCCACCGCCCCATCGGCTGGCCGCCATGGTAGCGACGCCGTGGAATATCGACAGCCCCATTGGCAGCAAAATCATCGCGATGGGTACCGCCCACCACAGGCTGGCGGAAAGTGTATAAGGCGCGAACCCGATCCAGTACAGGCTGGACACGAAAAACCCCATGCCGAACCACCAGCCGGTAAAGAAGGCGTGAACCCAACCCAACCCTCTGGGCAGCAGCCAGACCAGCCCGGCGAACGCCGGGTACAGAACCGGCATAAGATAGATCGGGGGCAGGGCCAGGGTTGCGACCGCGCCGAGTATGGCCGCCACGGCGTGGCGCCGCCCCCAGGGAAGAGCCGCCAGTCGGCCGGCTAGCGCGTCGGCCCGCCCCCACAGGTTATCAAGGGCGGAAGCTTTTTTAGTCGCCATGCGCGTCCGGACGGGCCGGCATGTTTCGTACTCGCAGCCGTTTAACGCGGCGCGGGTCCGCGTCCATGATCTCGAATTCCAGTCCGGACTCCTCATGGACGATCAATTCGCCGCGCACCGGCACCCGGCCCGCAAGGACCGAAACGAATCCGCCCAGCGTATCGACGTCGCCCTCTTCCTCGGTCCCGGCCAACAGCGGGCCGGATTTTGCCTCCAGTTCCTCGATCGGCAGGCGGGCATCGACGACGATCGTGCCGTCGGGGCATTCCTCCATGCGCGGCGCCGTCGCCGCCTCATGCTCTTCCTCGATTTCGCCGACGATTTCCTCGACCAGATCCTCGATCGTAACCAGACCGTCGATGCCACCATATTCGTCGACCACCAGAGCCATGTGGTTGCGGCTCTTGCGCATCTGCAACAGCAGGTCCAGCACCCGCATGCTTGGCGCGACGAACAATACCTGCCGTACCAGACTGCGCAGGCTGGGGCGCTTGCCGCTGCCGTTGGCTTGTTCCACCGCGCCCAGCACGTCGCGGATATGGATCATGCCGATAACGTCGTCCAGCGTGCCCTGATAGACCGGAATGCGCGAATGGCCCTTTTTGGTCATGGCCGTGACCACCTCGTCCAGAGGAATCGTGTCCTCTACGGCGTCGATATCGGCGCGCGGCACCATCGCATCCTCGACCGTCACCGTGCCCAGCTTCAGTACGTTGGCAATCAGTGTATGTTCTTCCGGGTCGATCGGCTCGGCCTGCTCCTCGCGCTGTTCGATCAGCGCCTCGACGCTGTCGCGCAGCGAGTTCTCGCCATTGCCCTTGCCACGCAACCCGCGGATAAGGGAAGACAGCCAGCCTTGTTTGCGGGGCTCGTCGGTGGCGATTCCGTTATCGCCATTCGGTCGTCTGGTAGATGGAGGTTCTTCGGACATTCCTTGCTCTATCCGACCGGTTCGTCCATCGCGGTGTAGGGATCGTCGACCCCCAGGCCACTCAGGATTTCGGTCTCCAACGCCTCCATGGCGGTGGCTTGCGTTTCGGTTTCATGGTCATGGCCAAGCAGGTGCAAAACGCCATGCACCGTTAGATGGCTCAAATGGTCGGCCAATGGCTTCGCCTGCGTGGCGGCTTCCCGCTTTATGGTTTCCAGCGCCAGCACAACATCGCCCAGCAGCCGGGGCCGTCCCGCCGCGCCCTCATCGTCGGCGGGGAAGGACAGCACGTTGGTCGGTTTGTTCTCGCCCCGATAGTCGTTATTCAATGCCTGTATCTCCGCGTCGCCGCTCAGCAGGATGCTTAGCTCCGCGTTCCCGGAGCCGGTGGCTTCCCATGCGGCGTTTGCCGCGCGGCGCAGCAGCGCTTCTGCATCGGGCAGCGCCCCGGCCCAGCCGTCCGACGAACAGCCGATCTCTATGACAAGGCTACTACTCATTTAGGCTCGCTTTTTTTGGCGTCACGGTGATCGTAGGCCTGGATTATTCGGGTCACCAGCTCATGGCGCACTACGTCGGCCTGAGTGAAATGGACGAATTCGATGCCCTTTACGCCGGCCAGTGTTTCCAGCGCATCGGTCAGTCCTGAACGCTGGCCGCTTGGCAGGTCTATCTGGGTCACGTCGCCGTTAATGACCATACGGCTCTTCTCGCCGATGCGGGTCAGCGCCATTTTCATCTGCACCGGCGTTGTGTTCTGCGCTTCGTCGAGGATGACGTATGCGTTGGACAGCGTTCGCCCGCGCATGAAGGCCAGCGGCGCGATTTCGATCTCGCCGGTCTCAAGCCTTTTCACCACTTGCTCGGCCGGCAGCGCGTCATACAGTGCGTCATATAGCGGCTGCATATAGGGGTCGACCTTGTCGCGCATGTCGCCGGGCAGGAAACCCAGCCGCTCGCCCGCCTCGACCGCGGGGCGCGATAGTACGATGCGGTCCACCCGGCCGGCGGTCAGCATCTCTACCGCGGCGCAAACCGCCAGATAGGTTTTGCCGGTCCCCGCGGGGCCGGTGGCAAAGACCATTTCGTGGTCTTTTATGGTCTGGATGTAGTGCGCCTGGTTCGGCGAGCGGGCGTCTATCCGTTTGCGGCGTGTCTGGATGAAGGGCTCGGCACCCGCCGCCCCGTCGCTGTCCGCGCCTTCGGCCATGCGTACCGCCGCGTCCACTTCCGCCTGATCCACATTATGCCCGCTACCGGCCGCGCGATAGAGCCGGTCCAACGCATCGCGCGCGGCCTCGACCGCGTCCATCGGGCCGGAGATCGTCACCTGGTTGCCCCGGTTGTTCATCGATATGCCCAGCCGCTGTTCGATGCGCGCCAGATTACGGCCATGTTCGCCGAACACCGCGGGCAACAGCCGGTTGTCGTCGAATTCGACCTGGATCGATACCGGTTCGCTGGGTTTTGCCGCCGTTGTCACGCGCAAACTCTTTTCGCTGGGGTTTCATGATCTACATTCGTTACCGCGACCTCGCCGTGCAGGCTGTGCGCCGCGACGCCAACGATCCGGCATTCGGCCATTCGGCCGATCAACGATTCCGGCGCCTCGACCACGACCGCCTGCATCCAGGGCGATCGGCCGGCCACCTGGCCTGGCTTGCGGCCTGGCTTTTCGAACAGTACCGGGAACACCGCGCCCTGCTTGGTGTGGTGGAAGGCTGCTTCCTGTTCGCCCAACAACTGCTGTAATCCGGCAAGCCGTTCATCGCGGACGCTTTCCGCTGCTTGATTTTCCATCTCGGCTGCGGGCGTGCCCGGCCGGGCGCTATACTTGAAGGAATAGGCGCCGGCATAGCCGACCTCGGAGATTAGCCGCAATGTCGCCGCGAAGTCCGCATCGGTCTCGCCCGGGAAGCCGACGATGAAATCGGAACTCAGCGCCAGATCGGGCCGCGCCGCGCGCAATCGTTCGACGATGCGCAGATAATCGTCCGCGGTATGCTGGCGGTTCATCGCCGCAAGGATGCGGTCGCTGCCCGACTGTACCGGCAGATGCAAATAGGGCATCAGCTTGTCCACCGCGCCATGGGCCTCGATCAACTCGTCGTCCATGTCGCGCGGGTGGCTGGTGGTATAGCGGATGCGGTCCAGCCCGTCGATTTCCGCCAGATGGCGGACCAATCGGCCCAGCCGCCAGTCCTTGCCGTTCGTGCCCGCGCCATGCCAGGCATTGACGTTCTGGCCCAGAAGCGTGATTTCGCGCGTCCCGCTGGTCACCAGTTTGCGCGCCTCTGCCTCGATGGCGGCGGCATCGCGCGAATATTCCGAACCGCGCGTATAGGGCACCACGCAGAAGGTACAGAACCGGTCGCACCCTTCCTGAATAGAAAGGAATGCCGATGTGGCTCCCGGGCCTTCATGGTCCGGCAGATGGTCGAACTTGGCCTCGACGGGGAATTCCACGTCCAGCACAGCGCCGCCGGCGCGGCTGGCCTGGGCCACCATTTCCGGCAGGCGGTGATATGTCTGCGGCCCGAAAACCATATCCACATAGGGCGCGCGGGCCAAAATTTCCTCGCCCTCGGCCTGCGCCACGCAGCCAGCTACGGCGATTGTCATGCGACCGTCGCCGGCGCTTTCCTTGGCGTCTTTCAATCTGCGCAGACGGCCCAATTCCGAATAGACTTTCTCGGATGCCTTCTCGCGGATATGGCAAGTGTTCAGAATCACCATGTCGGCGCCGTCCGGCGAATCGGTGGGGGCATAGCCAAGCGGTTGCAATACGTCCGCCATCCGGGCGGAGTCGTACACATTCATCTGGCAGCCATATGTCTTGATGAAGAGCTTTTTCGCCAAGGTCTATATCCTTGGCGCGCTTGCAGCGGGGCGCGGTGTCATTCGCGGGATCGAACCCATCCTGTAGTCATAACGTTCAGAACCTTACCAATCGGGTGTTGCGGCACTCCATATCCCCAAATTGTGGGCTCACATGCCAATTACAACAGGCCGATATGAAGAACCCGTTAATAAAGAGACTATCACCGGTAACGGTGGCCGATCAAGGCGCGGATTTTAGCCCCTCTGCTCACTCGTCTTTTTTGGCGGCCAGCTTCACGCCGTATAGTTCCATGCGGTGATCGACCAGTTTAAAGCCCAGCTTGCGGGCGACCTCTTCCTGCAAACGCTCGATTTCCGCATTGTGGAATTCGATGACCTCGCCGGAATCGATATCGATCAGGTGGTCGTGATGTTCGCCAGCCGCTTCTTCATAGCGCTTCGGCCCGTCGCCGAAATCCAGCCGTTCCAATATGCCTGTTTCTTCAAACAGGCGAACCGTCCGGTAGACCGTTGCCTGGCTGATTCCCTTATCCACGCGAGACGCGCGGCGGAATAGCGCCTGGGTATCCGGGTGGTCGTCCGACTCCGACAGCACGCGCGCGATAACGCGGCGCTGCTTGGTCATTTTCAGGCCCTTTTCCCGGCACAGTCTTTCGATGCGCGACGATGCGCTCAACTCAGGCCTCGCAATGCTATATTCAGCGCTGCCGTCAGCGCTTTTTCTTCTTCCGCTGCTGCGTGCCCAGCCCGATGGCCTTGGCCAGCTTGCTGCGCTGCTTGGCGTAATTCGGCGCCACCATGGGGTAATCGGAAGGCAGGCCCCAGCGCTCGCGATAATCGTCGGGTGTCATGTCAAAGGCGGTTTTCAGATGCCGCTTCAGCATCTTGAGCTTCTTGCCGTCTTCCAGACAGATGATGAAGTCCGGTGTAATCGACTTTTTGATCGGCACCGCGGGGGTCGGACGGTCAGCCGCCGCGTCTCCCGCTCCACCGACGCTCGCCAGCGTCTTGTATACCTGCTCGATCAGGCCGGGGAGATCCGACACACCAACAGTATTATTGGATACATGCGCCGCCACGATATCAGAGGTCAGGGACAGCAGTTCTTCCGGATTTAGCGCATTGTCTTTTTGTTCGGCCATCGCTTCTATAACCCTTCGAGGTCTAATATTCCAAATTGACTTGCCGTCCGTCGGAATGCCAAACAAACCTGACTGCAAGCATCACACATTACCAGTTGATTTAATAAAACTGTAGTCAACTGTCCACAAGATTCTTTGTCAATTATTCGATTTATTAAAATTCTTGCGATTTACGCCGGTTTCACGCACTAATTTTTCCTTGTGTTATTAATTCGCAGCGTAAAATTAACGCATCCACATAATTAACGGGGTCTCTGCGGTAATAATCGGGCCGTCTTCCCACTTGCGCGAACCCTTGCCGGTCATATAGCGCGCGTGCCGCGGCGTTGTCGTCGGCCACTTCCAGAAACATGATCTGGGCGGCCATCCCCCGCGCCCGCGCCATGGCCCCCGCCAACAGGGCCCCACCGATCCCCTGGCGTCTGGCTGCCGGCGCGACGACGAGATTGATAATTTCAGATTCACCGGCGGCGCATTGCGCCAGCAGAAAACCGAGCGGTTGGCCGGCCCCATGCGCGATCAGCCCGAAGGACCGGGGCAGGGCCAGGATATTGGCCACGGATTCGCTATCCCATGACTCACCGCTCGTGGTTTCGGTCAGGGCCGCCATCAGCGGCGCCGATGACAGGTCGGCATCGTCGATCGTGAATTCAGTGCCGGACTGAACGGGCGGGGTCATTTCCCGTTTGCCTTGCGTTCGGCAACCGGGATGGCGTCCGGCGGACGCAGATACAGGGCGCCCGGTGGCGGCGCGTCGGCGTCCATGGTTTCGCTGGCGATCCGCCGTGCGGCGATCCGAGCGACCACGGCGGCGTCGGGCAGGTCCGGTCCGGAGAGCCTCAGCATCGGCGGGACGCGGTCGGCCAATGCCTGGAGAACCGCGTCGGCCATGTCGCCGGCCAGCGCAACGGTTTGCGCAGCGGGAAGTATAGCCTCCAGTTCCTCCGGCAACTTCGACAGTGGTTCGCTCAGCGCCGTCCCGTCGGCCCCGAACAACTGGACATAGAC
>JADFVY010000561.1 GCA_015222795.1 Pseudomonadota bacterium
CAACCACCGCCGGCCCCATGCCGCCCATGGCGGGCGGACGCCGGTTCTGGTATATCGGGATGGCCTGCCGCCCGGCCCGGGCCTGCGCCCGGCCCTACGCACGGCAAGCATGGCGGCATGGCGGCATGAAACGAACCAACGGAGAAACCGGCCAGAAGGCACAAACTGTAGCTTAAATCGCCGCCAAATCAGTCCGACGATTGGGGGGTAGCTCACGCAACCACCTATACCGAACACATTTCCGGTGGTTCAAAAAGGCTGCGTAGGGCTGATAAGATAATTGCTATTTCCTTACAGCGATGCGGGGCGAGAAGGCGAGGAAGGTGGGGGCGCTGGTGATTTCGGGCTGTGATGCCTGGTGATTCACAAAATGAACGGTGAAAAGTCGATACTTGGCAAGATGCTGAACCATGACCAAGCCCAGCGAATTATGAGGTGGTCCCACTTTGTTGGACAGTCTGGCAGCCAGGCTAAGGTGTATTCCGGTGTCTGATCATGCCGCCAGAATCCTGTTTATCACATCTTGCTCCATCTTGTGTTCGGCAAGGCACTCCATATTGAAGTAGCGCGTGCCCTCCATCCAGGCTTCGTGGGTTTCCACGGCGCGCGCGCGCACCAGCCGCATGCAGCTCTCGGTGTTGGGGAAGATGCGGATCACCTCGAGTGAGCTGTTTGAAACAAAGGAACGAATTTCCCCGCGCCACTTGTCACCGGCCAACCAATTTATGCGACAGCGTCGGTGATGGGGATGATGATCAATTGCTTTGGTGTGAGTCCGGTCACGGGTGCTGGAAGGTACGATAGACAGGATCCGCCGCCTCGTCGGCCGCGTCAGCTTCTGCTATCTCCCTGATGCCAGCGTTTAGAGGCGACTTCGAACAGACCGGGTCCATATTGGCGGCGTCGCCGGTCAGCGCCATGGCCTGGCAGCGGCAGCCGCCCCAATCGATTTTCTGGCGGTCGCAGTCGCGGCAGCCCTCGGGCATCCATTCGGTCGCGCGGTATTTGCCGAAAGCCTGGCCGTTCTGCCAGATGTCGGCCAGCGGCCGGTCCTTCACATTATCGAATTCCAGACCGGGAATCGTTTCCGCCGCGTGGCAGGGCAGCACCTTGCCGGCCGGCGTCACATTCATGAAACGCCGCGCCCAGCCGCCCATGCAGGATTTCGGATAGCTGGCGTAGTAGTCGGGGATCACATAGTCGATGACGATGATGCCCTTCAGGCGTTCCCGAGACTCCTCGACGAAGGCCGTCATGCGGTCCAGATCATCGCGGGTCGGCATCAGCGATGCCCGGTTATGCAGGCCCCAGCCGTAATACTGAACATTGGCGATCTCGATCCGTTGGGCGCCCAGCGCGATCGCCATGTCGAGCATTTCCGGCACGCGCGCGACATTGTGGCGGTGGATCACCGCGTTGAAGGTCAGGGCCAGCCCGGCCCCGGTGATCATCGCCGCCGCAGCCAGTTTTTTCTCGTGGCCGCCTTTATAGCCGCTGATCGCCTCGCCACGCGCCGCGTCGCTGTCCTGGAAACCAAGCTGCACATGAGCCAGTCCGGCCTCGGCCAGCGCGGCGACGCGTTTTTCGGTCAGCATGACGCCCGACGTGATGAGATTGACGTAGAGCCCCCGCCCGTCGGCATGGGCGACCAGCGCTTCCAGATCCTTGCGTGAGGTCGGCTCACCACCCGAGAAATGCACCTGCAGGACACCCATATCCGCGGCCTGGTCCAGCACGCTCTTCCAGGCGGCCTCGTCCAGTTCGCTGCCGGAAGGGTCCAGCGCCAGGGGGTTCGAGCAATAGACGCAACGCAGCGGGCAGCGGTGGGTCAGTTCGGCCAGCAGGGCAAGGGGCGGTTCGATGGTCATGCGGTCAAAAATCCCTTGTCGGCGAGGTCTTGCAGAGTATCGATAACATCGATCTGGATTTCCTCAACCGGCGCTGCGAATTCGCCGGCGAGCGTGGCGGCGATGCCGTATACCGACGCCTCGCCGTCGCAGCGTTGCAGAATTTCCACCGCGATCTCGTCGGGCATCAGCACGCGTTCCGGCGCCAGAAGCACCCAGGCGTCGCGCGTTTCGTCATGCTTCAACCGGATATGGCGCGGCAGCGCGGGTATGGACTCACCGGTGATGATTACCCGTTCGCTCATGACATATCCCTCGGGTCGAAGGCGCCGGGCGGGATCAGTCCCGGCTCCACATAGGCGTAATGCAGGGCGTCGAGCTGCGACCACAGCACCTGGGTTTTGAAAATCAGCGCGTCCATCACGCCCTGTTGCTGTTCCGGCGTCTTGGCATTGGCCTTGACGTACTCCAGCGCAAAATCCGCGTCGCGCGGGGCCTGGGAGAGCCGCCGCGTGAAATAGGGCATCACATCCTCGCTGATGAAATCGTAATTTTCCAACATGCCGGAAATGCGCTCCCTGTGTATGCCCGGCGCGAAAAGCTCGGTCAGCGACGACGCCACCGCCTCCAGCAGCGTCTTTTCGCGCACAAAACGAACATAGGCCTCGACAGCGAACCTTGTAGCCGGCAGCGCGCCTTTTTCCGAGATCACGTAATCGCGGTCCAGCCCCAACCCGTCGGTCAGGATCAGCCAGCGCTCGATGCCGCCGGGATCGTCGCCGTCGCCGTCATGGTCGGTGACCCGGTGGATCCATTCGCGGCGAAGTTGGCGGTTATCGCAGCGCCCCATCAGGGAGGCGTCCTTGCGCGGGATCGCCGTCTGGTAACAGAAACGGTTCAGCGCCCAGGCGCGGACCTGGTCCTTGTCGCAGTCCCCGCCATGCAGCATTTTGTGGAAGGGGTGCAGATTGTGATAGCGCGTCGCGCCGATCTCGCGCAGCGCCTTTTCCAGTTGATCAGCCGTCATCGGACCGTTCATAATTCGACCTCCATGCCGTCATATGCGATTTCCCAACCGTCTTTTCCCGCCTCGGCCCTTTCCGGACTGTTCACCAGATGGACCGGGTTTGTATTATTGATATGGATGAAAATCTTGCGGCCAATGCCCAGCGGTGCCATCGCCGCGATCGACCCGTCCGGGCCCGACATGCACATATGACCCATGCGCTGGCCGGTCTTGTGGCCTACTCCGGTGGCACTCATCTCATCGTCGATCCAGGTGGTGCCATCAAAGAATAACAGGTCCGCGCCTTCGATGCGCTCGGCCAGTTCCGGCGGGCAGGACGCACAGCCTGGTATATAGAAGAATGCCCGCTCACCATCGCTTACCTTCACGCCGACCGTATCCTCGGCCACGGTGCCGAAGTTCTTGCCCGCGCTCTCGTCTTCCAGCCACAGCGCGACCTTGCCCGGCACCGGGAACATTTCCACCGACAGGCCGGATGGCCGCCCATCCGCCAGCAGCAAATGCGTGTTTTCACCAAGTTCGATAGTATTGCGTTGGACGAAATCGGGATTGACCACATTGAAAATACTGTTGGCGGTCAGTACGCCGAGCACGCGGCCCGTGCCGTACAACGAAAACGGCTGACTTTCCCGCAGCGTCAGCAACCCGGCCACATGGTCGACATCGGCGTTGGTCAACAGCACCCCGCCGATTGGCGAATGCCGCCGCCCCTCGCGCGGATGCAGCGCCGGCGTCTGGCCTATTTGCTGGCGAATATCGGGCGAGGCATTCAGCAGAAACCAGGTCTCGCCATCGGCCGAGACGGCAAGAGACGACTGCGTTGCCGGACGCGCCAAACCGTTCCCGGCCCACCCTGCCCGGCAAATATCGCAGTTACAGTTCCACTGAGGAAAACCACCACCAGCGGCGGCGCCCAGGACAACGACCTTAAGCATAAAAAGCCCCCGCGCCAGAGACGCGCGCCGCGGTAGTTAAATAATGATCAGTCGGCGCAGGCGTAGCTGTTGATTTCCAAGCCCACGGCGATTTCGACGATCTGTGGTTTTTTCCAGGTGCGCATAATTTTTCCTCCCATTCCGCAATACTATGATTCGACCATTGCCCGGCACTACACAACAATACCGCAACGTTGGCCTTGGTACTTTGATAATATACAGCTGGTTCGCCTGGAACCACAAGACAGAAAACATCTTCCGATAAATTCCCACCTTCCGGCATGCGCAAGCAGTCCCCGAAAAGAGGCACGGGAAATCACTACGCTTATTCCGCGGGGCGCGGGCTCGGCACTGAGATTCAAAGCAAACACTTGCTTTCCGGTTCGTCGATGCCCAGGGTGTCCAGCACGTCGCGGCGATGCAGGAAGCCGTCAAGCGGAGCGCGGGCGGCGACCGCGTTGTAGGTGTGGAGCAGGATCGGCTGGCGCAGCTGGTTGTTCCATGGGCGGAAGCTGGCCGGGTTGCCCTTGTAGGCATCGAACCGCAACGCCTCGCCCTTCAGATAGGCCGTCACCGCGTCGAAATCCGTGCCACCGGTGCGCACCACCGCCTCGACGATCACCTTGTATGCGGCCCAGGCGGCCCAGTCGGCGTCCTTCATCTCACGCCCGGCCTGTTTATCGAAACGCTGGTTAAGTTGCGGCGCGCCGTGGCGCTCCCAGGCCCAGTGCCAGGCATTGGCGCCCAGCCCTTCCGTACCGACGACCAAACGGGGTTTGTGGGTCTGATAGGGTACGTAGCGGCCGAACTCGCCAAAGCCGTCGGACAGAAAGACCACGTCATGATCCGGCTCGGCGGTCAGCAGACGGATATTGTTCTGGCCGCGATCACGTGGGTCGTTGCTGAGCAAAAAGTCTTTTACCGCAACGATCTTCAGCCCGAATTTTCGTGCCGAGCGTTCGAAGGCCGCCGCGCCCACCCTGTCCTCGGGCTGCTCGCCGCGCAGCATCAGCACACGGCGCCACTTACGCGCCGCCAGATATTGTGCCAGCCCGTCCATCAGCATGGCGCGGCTGGGGATCATATGCATGATATTGGCGCGACAATCCTCGCCGCGCAGACTGTCGGCCGGCTCGGAGATATTGAACAGCAGCACACGATCATCCTTCACTGCGTCCGCCAGCTTCAGCAACGCGGCCGCATCGGCATCGACCAGGAAAAACCGTGTGCCGGCCTCATCCCGCATCCGGCGGATTTCCGCGGCCAGCGCCGCCGCATCGACGGCTTCCACCCGCCCCAGCCCCAGTTTCAGGCCAAGCGCCCGTCCGGTCGCCCGGCTTTCGCGCACCGCGACCTCGGCCCCGGGAAAGGGCCGGCGAACGGTCTTCAGCTTCAACCC
>JADFVY010000084.1 GCA_015222795.1 Pseudomonadota bacterium
CGACGCATCGGCCAGCGCCAGCGCGCCGTCGAGCGTATCGGCAATCGGCTTTTCGACGAGAACCGGGATCCCCCGTTTCACGCAGGCCAGCGACTGCGACACATGGAGAGAATTGGGGGTCGCAACGATCACGCCTTCCGGCGCAACCTCATCAAGCATCGCCTCAAGATCGGCAAAATGCGGCAAATTCCACTCATCGGCCACCTCCTTGCCGACGGGCGCGGGATCGACGACCGCCACCGCCCGGCAAGACGGCTCCGCCGCGATGGCCTGCAGATGCCGCTGGCCGATCGGCCCCGCCCCGGCTACCGCCAGGCGAACTGGATTGTTTTCAGGCATTCTCTCGCTCCTGACCCGCCGATCCAGCGAAAAAACGCCGCCCCGGCTTCGAACCTTGGCCGCGGCCCCGGTTTACGGAATATCGGCGTGGGGAAAAGCCTTATGGCTGCCGCTCCGCCAGGGCACTGAGCTCCATGTCCGCGTTCGCCACATGCCCCGCGAGCCACGCCTCCAGGCAGGCGCGCAGGCTTGTGTTGCATTCCTTGCACATGCCGTCCTCATAGGCGTCCATCATGAAGCGGATCCGGTCCAGCAGCTGTTCGTGGTCGGCCTTGTGGGTGTCGTAGAAAGCATATTTCTTCTCGCGCATGATGCTTTCCTCAAGGGCGAAATGCGCCGATGCCCTGGCATGGAGCGTGCCGAACAGGTCGGAGACCGAGGACTCGCCATGGTCGAAGCTGACGCAAATATCCTCCATCACCCCGACAAGCTTGCGATGCTCGTAATCCAGGCTGTCGATTCCGGTATTGAGTTCGTCTTTCAAACTGCTCAGCGACATGGGCGTTCCCCCGTTTGGCTGTGTTTCTCTTTGACATGCATTTGCCTATAAATCATACCATTTCGACGGCAAAATCACAAGAAACCGGCATTCCTGATGGTGCATCGGTTTGAAATTCCCCCGAAACCACGCCCGAAACCTCCGATATTCAGAAAATTATGTCCGCTGTCGCGGCCTCTGGCTGAACAGACATAGCCGGTCGGCATCCCATTGTACCTCCATCGCTTCGCGATAGATGTATGGAAACGTGCTCGCAGCGAGTTTAACCCAAAGCGAACCGTTACCGTCGATTCCAACTGCTTCTATCTGATCTATTCTCATGTCTTGTCGGCGCTTCAGACGCGGTCACGCACTTTCACGTGCGCGGATTTAAGTTCGTGAATGTTATCCAAGTAGCGTAAATCCAACGGATGGTACCCATGGGTACCGTCCGTTAGATTTACTCCGACTAGAGAGTCGAGCCCAATTCCAGGGGGCTGCCGTCCGAGAACCGCGCGAAGCGGAAACGTTCCAGGTCGTGTTCCGCGTCTTCGCCCGCGACCATCCGGGCCACGATGCGCCCGAATCCCGGGCCGATGCCGAACCCGTGGCCGCTCATCCCGGTGGCGACAACGAGGCCCGCGATTGCGGGAACGCGGTCCACGATGGGCACCGCATCGGGCATGGCGTCGATCATACCGGCCCAGCAATTCAGGATTTCCGGCTGTCCGATTCCCGGGAATCTTTTCACGAAACGGTCGATCATCGAACTTACTTCCGCCCTGTCCGGCGCCGGTTCGAGAACCCTTGTCCCCTCGAAGGGCGATTCCCGGTCTTCGGCCCAGTCCCGCGGCGTCCCCCAGGCGTCCGGAAACCCCGCCGGCGCGCGGGCACCAAGATCGATGCCCCGCCAACTCTTCCGCAGCAACGGAATATAGGTCCGGAAATGTCGGAGCGCGTCCGGCCCGAGGTAAACCCCGTTCCTGTCGCCAAGGGCCAGGGAATAGCCGCCATCCGCCCGCCGCCGCAGGGCCAGTTGCTCGTCGACCGCGTTGCCGGCGAAAAATTCGGGCAATTGCGCGGTCTGGGCGACCGTCGCCCGCACGCTCAGTTGCGGAATGTCGATCCCATGCCGGCGCGCGAACAGGGACGACCAGGCGCCCCCGGCCAGCACCACCTGCTCGCAGGCGACGCGCCCGTTCTCGGTCACAACGCCCTGAATTCTTCCCGCCGCCATATCGAGGGCGCGAACCGCGCAATCCTCACGGATGAGGGCCCCGGCCGCACGGGCCAGCCGCGCAACCGCGGGCACCGCGACCCAGGGCTCGCCCCGCGCGTCGTTTGGCGTGCAGGTGCCGCCGACCCAAGGATAATCGGCCTGGCCGGAAAACATATCGGAAATCTCGTTGCTCGAAAGAACCCTCGTATCCAGCCCGTGGTCCCGCGCGATCGAGAGCCAGCTTTCATGCTCCGCCATTTCCGGGCCGGTGCTGGCCAGATAGTGGGTTCCGACGGTAAAAACACCGCACTGGCCATTGGTTTCGCTATCCGCTTCGCGCCACAGCCTCAACGACTGCATCATCACCGGCAGCTCGGCCCGGTCCCGACCATGCTGGCGGATCCAGCCCCAGTTTCGCGAAGACTGCTCACCGGCGATCCGGCCCTTTTCGCATATCAGGACGCGCTTCCCCAGGCGCGCCAGATAAAGCGCGCTGAAAACGCCGATCACGCCGCCGCCAATGATGACCGCGTCGACCTCTTCAGGCAGCCGGTCGCTGAACTCGATCGGCGTTTCGATCGTTATCCTGGATGCTTCGCCTGTCACGAGGTCCCCTTCCCTTCTGCCCATCTGCGTTGCGGCCACCATGGCAAAGCCGGTAACGAATAATGGCCGATTCAATGGTGAGGGGAAAGGGTTCCGGGCCAGGAGGATTCCGCCAGCGCAACGGCGGAGGATTTCCGCCAACTAGTCCTTGCGTCGGGCGTCAAGCTCGGCCACAATATCTAGTGGTCATGTCATATAGCCAATCAATCGATAGCTGCCTCGGCGAAGGCCGTTTGAGCGAAGAGGAACTGGCTTCCGCGCTGGGCGAGGCGCGTCTCGGGCTGGCGCAACTGCGCGCCTGGCATGAGAGCGACTTTCTGCCGCTTCTGGCGCTGCCCAGCCGGCGTGACGATCTGGAAACGCTGTGGCCCGTCCTCGCCTCTTTCCAGGAACTTTGCACCGACATTCTGGTGCTGGGCACCGGCGGCTCCAGCCTCGGCGGGCGGGCGCTCTGCGCGCTGGCTCAACCCCACAGGGGGCTACGCGTTCATTTCCTGGAGAATGTCGATCCCTGGCGCTTCGCGCAACTGTTCGACAGCCTCGACCTGGAGCGCACCGGCGTCATCGCTATCTCCAAATCCGGCGGCACGTCGGAAACCATGATGCAATTGCTGGCCTGCCTCAAACGCTTTCGCCAATCGGTCGGGAATGCCGGGATCGCCCGGCGCTTCACGGTAATAACCGAGCCCGGCGCCAACCCGCTACGCCGTCTGGCCGGCGAATTCGCCATCCCATGCCTCGACCACGATCCGGGCATCGGCGGGCGATTTTCAGCGTTGTCGCTGGTCGGGCTATTACCCGCGGCCATCGCCGGCCTCGATATCGGGGCGGTGCGCAATGGCGCGGCGGAAGTACTGGAAGCAGCCATGGCGGCCGGCGACACGCGGGACTGCGCCCCGGCCCTGGGCGCGGCGGTCTCGGTGGCGCTGGCACGCGAGCATGGCATCGCCGCCACGGTCTTCCTGGCCTACGCCGACGGCTTGCGCGACACCGCGCTGTGGTTCCGCCAGCTCTGGGCCGAAAGCCTGGGCAAGGACGGTAATGGCACCACGCCGATCGACGCCGTCGGCACAGTCGACCAGCACAGCCAGCTTCAGCTCTGGCTCGACGGCCCGGCAGACAAGATGTTCACCATCGTCACCGCGCCATCGCTCGGCCAGGGCGACCGGATCGACCCGGAAATGACGGCGCGCATCCCGGAACTCGACTGGCTGGCCGGGCGCAGCCTCGGCGACCTGCTGGAGGCCCATGCGCGCGGCACGGCGGATGCGCTGGCGGCCAAGGGACGGCCGGTGCGAACCATGCGCCTCGACGCGGTGGACGAACATTCGCTCGGCGCGCTGATGATGCATTTCATGCTGGAAACAATCATCGCCGCGCATATGATGGGCGTGGACCCGTTCGACCAGCCCGCCGTCGAAGAGGGCAAAATCCGGGCGCGCGCCTACATGGACGCAACGCGATAGATGGCCGATGCGGCCGCATTTCCCATGGAGGGCCGCTGCACCTGCGGCGCGGTGCGTTTCCGCTTGGAAAGCCCGCCGCTGTTCGTCCATTGCTGCCACTGCCGCTGGTGCCAGCGAGAGATCGGCTCCGCCTTCGCGCTGAACGCAATGATCGAAACCGACCGGGTGACGCAGCTCCAGGGCAAACCCGAACCGGTGGCCATACCGTCGGAAAGCGGCAAGGGCCAGACCATTCTGCGTTGCCCTGCCTGCCGCATTGCCCTGTGGAGCCACTATGCCGGGGCCGGCGAAAAAATCGCCTTCGTCCGCGTCGGCACGCTCGAAGACCCCGATAGCCTGCCGCCCGACATCCATATCTATACCGATTCAAAACAGCCCTGGGTCGTCCTGCCGCCCGGTGTGCCGACAGTGCCGGAATACTACCGCGCCAGCGACTACTGGCCGGCGGAAAGTCTCGAACGGCGCCGCGCGCGGAAGGGATAAGGTCAGCGCCGTGGCGCAAATAGCCTATAATGACGTCGTTGATATCCTTCTGGAACGTTTCCCAGAGTTCAAGGAAACGGAGGATTTCAAGTGGGGCATCTATCTCGACCTCTCCTATTCCGTCTGGGGCGCGTTCGGCCGGTACATCACGACGTATATGAACCGCCTGCCGGCAGACCGGGTCGAGGCGGATGAACTCGTGAATCGGGTCTTCGATTTCGCCAACGAGATGATGGATGGAGGCGATGACGACACGCAGACAATTGTCGTCATCGAGTTGTTCGAAAATTTCTACACATACCGGAAGACGCTTGAATTGGGTCAGCGCAAGCTGAAGCCTCAGCATGTGACGTGGCTCGAGAGGCAGGGCGTTTGGCTGGGGACATGCGACCTGCACTACGAGGGCGAATTGGTGGCACCGAACGGACTCGACAGTCTGCGTAGCCTTGTCTCGGGCTGCTCCTGGGATGTCCGGCTAACACGGCCGCACCGGGACGCTCTGCCGCGATTGGAGTCGAACGCCACCCCGGTCGATCTGCGGATGGACCCTGGCCCCGGCCCTCATCACACGTTTTTTGGGGACGCGGAACGCGAGGCGGACGCACGCCGGCTGCTTGGCGAATTTTCCGAACGCATCGCTCATGGCGACATCGCGCATCGGATCAGGCTCTACCGGACCGGCAAGGCCGATATCCTGCTTGAGGATTTCCGGCATCGCTGGCGAGACGACGACCCTGCGAAGAATTGAATGACCGCCGCACCCCACGCACCCCTTGCGTCGGGACGTGGGGTAAGCCACTATATCTGGGAGGGTGGCGCCGCTGGAATGGCCGGGCCCGCCCGACCTACCCTCTTGAGTACGGTAAGATTTACCCTTCACCAGGAAAGGCTTAATGACAACCATCCGCAAGCTGCCGGATACGCTGGTCAACCAGATTGCCGCCGGCGAAGTGGTGGAGCGTCCGGCCTCGGCCATCAAGGAGCTGGTGGAAAACGCCATCGACGCCGGCGCGACGCGCATCGACGTGGTGGCGCGCGATGGTGGGCGCACGCTGATTTCCGTTACCGACGACGGCCGCGGCATGGACCGGCAAGAACTCAGCCTCGCGGTGCAACGCCACGCCACCTCGAAGCTGCCGGACGGCGACCTTACCGACATCAAGAGCATGGGTTTCCGGGGCGAGGCGCTGCCCTCGATCGGCGCGGTCGGACGCCTGACCATCACCAGCAAGCCGGCCGGCGCGGACAGTGCCTGGCGCATCCAGGTAGACGGCGGCCAGGTCGGCGAACCCGAACCCGCCGCCCATCCCACCGGCACAAGGGTAGAGCTGCGCGATTTGTTCTACGCCACCCCGGCGCGCCTGAAATTCCTGCGCGGCGAACGGTCGGAGGCTACCGCGCTTGCCGATGTCATCAACCGGCTGGCCATGGCGCGCCCCGATATCGGCTTCTCGCTGAATAACGGGGAGAAGGACAAGTTCCGTTACGCGCCCGAGACCGGCGATTTGTTCGATGCGCGGCTGGCCCGCCTCGGCCGCATCATGGGGCGCGATTTCGCCGCCAACGCGCTGGCCCTGGATGCGACACGCGAGGGCGCGCGACTGACCGGATACGCCGGCCTGCCGACCCTGAACCGCGGCAATGCCCAGCACCAGTATCTCTTCGTCAACGGCCGTCCGGTGCGCGACCGGCTGTTGGTGGGGGCCGTGCGCGGCGCCTATGCGGATTTCCTGGCGCGCAACCGCCATCCCATGGTGGCGCTGTTCCTGGAGGTCGACCCCGGCGCCGTGGACGTCAACGTGCACCCGGCCAAGGCCGAGGTCCGGTTCCGGGATTCCGGCAACATTCGCGGCCTGATCGTCGGCGGGCTTCGCCATGCGCTGGCCGAGGCCGGGCACCGGGCATCGACCACCGTGGCCGCCGCCGCCCTGGGCGCGGTCCAGCCCGGCGCGGCCCCGATGCGCGAATATCAGGGCGGGCACGGCGGCGGCAATTACGCATACCGCCCCGCCAACCCGTCGCGCGGCCTGGCCGAGGCCGCCGCCGCCTTCCAGTCCCCCTTCGACCATATGCCGCCCTCGGCCCCGCCCTCCGTCCCAACTTTCACGACCGACGAACAGCCCGAGGGTAACGAGCCCCGCCCGGTGCGCGACTATCCCCTGGGCGCGGCGCGGGCCCAGATGCACAACACCTACATCGTCGCGCAAACCGCCGACGGGCTGGTCGTCGTCGACCAGCATGCGGCGCACGAACGCCTGGTCTATGAGCGCATGAAGGCGGCGCTGGCCGATCACGGCGTCGCCCGCCAGGGCCTGCTGCTGCCCGAGGTGGTGGAGCTGGACGAGGCCGGCGCGCGGCGCCTGGGCGAACGCGCGGACGAACTGGCGGAACTCGGCCTGGTGCTGGAGCCCTTCGGCGAGGGCGCGGTGATGGTGCGCGAGGCCCCCGCCATGCTGGGCGAGACCGACATCCAGGGCATGGTGCGCGACCTCGCCGACGAGCTGGCCGAACTGGGCCAGGCACTGAGTCTGCGGGAACGGCTGGCCGATGTCTGCTCCACCATGGCCTGCCACGGATCGGTCCGCGCCGGCCGCCGCCTGACCCTGGACGAAATGAACGCCCTGCTGCGCCAGATGGAAGCCACCCCCCATTCCGGCCAATGCAACCACGGCCGCCCGACCTATGTGGAACTGAAGCTGGCGGACATCGAGAAACTGTTCGGGCGGCGCTAGTGGAGTAAATCTAAGAAGATAGAGGGTCTGTATCAGGCATATTCGTGGACCCTCGTCGCCACAGGTTGACACTCAACTTATGGTTCGCCCCCATGCACAGGCGTTTTCTGTGGGTTTCAGCGGACGTGTTCAACCCATTCGGCGCCCCTGCCCCAAACCATTATTATGCTTTCGTACAGTTGTATGCTACTTTCCCGCCGTTCATTAACCATAATTCATCAACGGGACGGAGGGCTTTGTCATGGCATGGCAGCTATCGGGACGCGGTATGGAGATGTGCAGTTGCAAGATGTTTTGCCCCTGCTGGCTTGGACCGGAAGGCGAACCGGACGAGGGCTGGTGCGGCGCCGCTTTCGCCTACGATATCAAGGAGGGCAACGCCGACGGGGTCGATCTGGGCGGCATAAGGGCAGTGATGATGGTCCACTGGCCGGCAAATTTCTTCCACGGCAAGGGCAAGGCGCGGATCTATGTCGATGAAGGCGCCAGCGACGACCAGACCCGCGAACTGGGCGGCATCCTGTCCGGCCAGAAGGAGGGCCATCTTCAGGGGCTGTGGGGGGCGGTGATCGACGAATGGCTGCCCGCGCAGACCGCCGGTATCGAGATCGGCTGGGGCGACAGTCCCAATGTGACGGTATCGGGCGTCGGCAATACGGTGCTTAAACCCCTGACCAACGGCGGCGGCCAGCCAACGGTAATCTCCGGCGCCATGGCCCAGGCCGGCTTGAACATCGACAGCATGCAGATCGCCCTGCCCGGCGAAAGCCAGTGGTCCGCCCCCGGCCTGGGCGACTGGCGCGCGGCGGACGGGGTAATGTTCGATGTGAACTGGAGCGGCTGAAAAGCCGCGTTTCACTTGATGCCGAACCGCCTCGATCTTGAACGCCTTACTGAATGTTTTACGTATTGCCATGCGACACCTCTCCATGGGGATTGTCGCCTTTCCAAGGTGTCCGGTAAACCCGGGTTAGCTCATTGTGTCCCCGGAACTCCGGCGCCTGAGGGAACAACAAACAAACCCGCTCCCACACCGGGGCGGCAAGCGCGATTGCGCGCCCGAGTTTATGCGAGGAGCCAAGGGCGCGGATGCGCCCGCCCGGCGCCTGAGCGCGCAAAAACATACCCAAG
>JADFVY010000562.1 GCA_015222795.1 Pseudomonadota bacterium
GGTTATAAGTATCGAAATTGCATGGTGGCCCGTCGGGATTGCGGCCGTGCGGCGGCTTGTAGCCGACCACCCCGCAGCAGGCCGCCGGGATGCGGATCGACCCGCCGATATCGGTGCCGGTGGCCAGTACTGTCGTCCCCGCCGCCAACGCCGCGCCCGACCCGCCGGACGATCCGCCTGGCCCGTATTCCGGGTTAAACGGGTTCAGCGTATTGCCCCACAGGCGCGAATTGCAGATGCCGGACAGGGCGAATTCCGGCGTCGTGGTGCGGGCATGGACGATCGCGCCGGCATCCGTCAGCCGTTCGATCATCGGGTCGGAATGGTCGTCCACATGGTCCTTGAGGATCAGCGAGGCCTGGGCGGTGCGTTTGTCTTTCACCCGCTGCACATCCTTCACCGCCAGGGGAATGCCCTCCAGCGGCCGCGCCTCGCCCTTCATATAGCGGCCTTCCGAGATCTTCGCCGCCGCCAGCGCCTCGTCGAAATAGGTGTCGCCGAAGGCATTGATTGCCGGCTCCACGTCCTCGGCCCGCGCGATCATCGCCTGCATCAATTCAACAGGCGAAACCTCCCGCGCCCGAAAAAGCTCGAGAACCCGGTAAGCCGGTAGATAACAAAGCTCGTCACGATCCATCGCGCGTTCCTCCTACCGTTACTTTACTGTCGCTCACGGGGGCGGGCAAGGCAGGGGGATTCGGATTTACCCATGCAACAATTGTTATTGCATGGGTAATTATCGCACTCCCGCCCGGTCCCTCCCAGCCGGCGCGCCGGTTGAGCCAGATCAAGATGCCGGGCCGGTCGCCGTGATAATCATATCGAATTCACACCACCAGCGAATTGTGAGGCAACATTGCTGTTTCAGGTGCGCATACATGGGCGGGGCGGACAGGGCGTTGTTTCGGCGGCCGAGATGCTGTCCGTCGCGGCTTTTCTGGAAGGCGATCATGCGCAGGCCTTTCCCAGTTTCGGATCGGAACGGATGGGCGCGCCGGTGATCGCGTTCTGCCGGCTCGACGACAAGGAAATCCGGTTGCGGGAGCCCGTCATGACGCCGGACGCACTGATCGTCCAGGATCCCACATTGCTGCATCAGGTGGATTTGTTTCGCGGGCTCGATACCCGCGGCTATCTGCTGATCAACTCGCGGCACAGCTATCAGGATCTGGGCCTTGGCGACTTTGTCAGGAAATTTCCGCCGCATCATCTCTGCACGGTCGCCGCCACCGAATGGGCGCTCGAATTCGTCGGCCGGCCGGTGCCCAACGCCGCTCTGCTGGGGGCCTTCGCCGCCATAACGCGGCGCGTGAAGCTGGAATCGGTTCAGGCCGCGATCCGCGAGAAATTCCCGGGAGAGATTGGCGAAAAGAACGCCGAGGCGGCCGCCAAGGCGTACGACACAATCAGGACCAATTAGACGAAAGACTGGCGATGCTTAAACAGATCGAAGGTTCCCAGGCCGTTGCCGAGGCTATCGCGCTCTGCCGCCCGGAAGTGATCTGCGCCTATCCGATCACGCCGCAGACCCATATCGTGGAAAAGCTTAGCCAACTCGTCCGGCTCGGCGAGATAGGGAACTGCCAATACGTCAATGTGGAATCCGAATTCGCCGCGCTCAGCGTGGCGATCGGCGCCTCGGCGGCCGGCGCCCGCGCCTACACCGCGACCAGCAGCCAGGGTCTGCTGTTCATGACCGAGGCGGTTTACAATGCCGCCGGGTTGGGCCTGCCCATCGTGATGACCATCGGCAACCGGGCGATCGGCGCGCCGATCAATATCTGGAACGATCACTCCGACAGCATGGCGCTGCGCGACGCGGGCTGGATCCAGCTGCACGCCGAAACCAACCAGGAAGCGGTCGATCTGCATATTCAGGCCTTCCGCCTTGCCGAACAGTTGAACGTGCCGGTGATGGTCTGCGAGGACGGTTTCATCCTGACCCACGCCTATGAACGAGTCGATATCCCTACGCTCGAACAGGTCCAGGCCTATCTGCCGCCGTTTGAGCCGGTGCAGGTGCTCGACCCGGCGGACCCCGTCACCATCGGCGCCATGGTGGGGCCCGAGGCCTTTACCGAGGTTCGCTATCTCGCCCATCACAAACATCTCCAGGCGGTCGAGGTGATCCCGCAACTCGCGTCGGAGTTCGCCGGGATATTCGGACGCGACAGCGGCGGGTTGATCCAGTCCTACCGCGCCGAGGATGCCGACACGATTATCGTGGCGCTGGGTTCGGTGGTCGGGACGATCAAGGACGTGGTAGACGAGATGCGCGACGACGGCGTGTCCGTCGGCGCGGTCAAGATCATCTCGTTCCGGCCGTTTCCCATGCTGGCGCTGCGCGCCGCGCTGGAGAACGCGAAACGCGTCATCGTCGTCGAGAAGGCCTTCGCCGACGGGCTGGGCGGCATCGTGGTCGGCGGCGTGCGGATGGCGCTGCGCGGCCTGACCACCCCGATCTACACGATCATCGCCGGCCTGGGCGGCCGCCCGATTACCAAGGAATCGCTGCATCGCGCCTTTGGCGAGGCCGTGGCCGACGAAATCGACGACCCGCATTTCCTCGATCTTGACTGGGCGGTCATCGACCGCGAACTGGCGCGGGCCAAGGAAAAGCGCCGCTCGGGCCCGATCGCCGAAAACATCCTTCGCGAGATGGGTCTCGTCGGCGGCAAACCGGTTTAGGGAGAGGATTGAGCGATGACACAACGCATCAAGTTCTATCAGACCGGGACTCTCACCGTCGGCAATCGTTTGCTCGACGAGGAACAACGAACCGTCCAATCGACGCCCGAGCGCAACAACTCGCTGACCTCCGGCCATCGCGCCTGCCAGGGCTGCGGCGAGGCGCTGGGCGCGCGTTATGTGGTCGACGTGGCGATGCGCGAGGCCGGCGATAAACTGGTCGCCGTCAATGCCACGGGCTGTCTCGAGGTGTTCTCCACGCCCTATCCGGAATCGTCGTGGCGGGTGCCCTGGATACATTCGCTGTTCGGCAATGCCCCCGCCGTGGCGACCGGCGTCGCGGCCGCGTTGCGCGCCAAGGGCCGCGAGGACACCAGGGTTCTGGCTCAGGGTGGCGATGGCGGCACGGTCGATATCGGGTTCGGTTGCCTGTCGGGTATGTTCGAACGCAACGACGACGTGCTCTATGTCTGCTACGACAACGAGGCTTATATGAACACCGGCGTCCAGCGCTCGGGCCGCACCCCGCCCGCGGCGCGAACGGCCACGACACCGGCCATGGGCCAGCCGAAGGGCAATGTGTTTGGCCAGGGCAAGAATGCGGCGTTGATCGCGATGGCCCATTTCATCCCCTATGTGGCCACGGCCAGCGTCGCCGACCTGCATGACCTCGAGGCCAAGGTGACGAAGGCCATGGGCATGTCGGGCGCGCGTTATATTCATGTGCATGTGCCCTGCCCGCTGGGCTGGGGGGCCAAGCCGTGCGACACCATCCAGCTTGCGCGCTTCGCGGTCGAGACCGGTTTGTTTCCGCTGTTCGAGGCCGAGAATGGAGAGATAACCGACGTCACGCGGATTCGCCGCAAGATGCCGGTCGAGGCCTATCTCAAGCCGCAGCGCCGGTTTGCGCATTTGTTCGGAGAACAGGGGGATACCCACGCTCTTGCCGCCATTCAACAAATGGCCGATCGCAACATCGA
>JADFVY010000563.1 GCA_015222795.1 Pseudomonadota bacterium
CCATGTCGTCCAGAATCGGAAAGTCTCGCGGCGTCCCGGGGTCGAGCAGGCGGCGGCGAATATCCTCGTGTTTTTCGTAGACGCGCCGAAGCGGACTGTCGAGATAGGCCGCCGTGTTTTCGATTCCATGTTCGCGTGGTGACTCTTTTGCCTTGGCCTCGCCCCGGCTCCAGAAGAAACCGCGCGTGTAATATTGCGGATGAAGCTGGCGGATATGAACCGAACAGCGCAGGACCGGCATGCCGGCCTCGATCAGGCGCTCGCAGAAACCGGGGATCAGTTGCGCCAGACGCAGATGCTTGCCTTCGCTCAGTGTCCAGTCGACAACGTCCTGCGTGCAAGTAGCGGGATGGGTCTCCAGCATCATGCGCTTTTCTTCGCGGCGGCGCGGCGCTGTAGATAGGGGGCGAGGTACTGGCCGGTATAGCTATCGGCAACGCGCGCCACTTCCTCGGGCGTGCCCTTCGCCACGATCCGCCCGCCGGCGTCGCCGCCCTCGGGACCGAGGTCGATGATATGGTCGGCGGTCTTGATGACCTCCAGATTATGCTCGATCACCACCACCGTGTTGCCATGCTCGACCAGTTCATGCAGCACTTCCAGCAGCTTTTCGATGTCGGCGAAATGCAGGCCGGTGGTCGGCTCGTCGAGAATATAGAGGGTTCGACCGGTGGCCCGCTTGGACAGTTCCTTGGCCAGCTTGATGCGCTGCGCCTCGCCGCCCGAGAGCGTCGTCGCCTGTTGGCCCACATGGATGTAGCCCAGCCCCACCCGGTCCAGCGTCTGCATCTTTTCGCGGATCGCCGGCATGGCCTTGAAGAAGTCGGCGCCTTCCTCGACTGTCATATCCAGAACATCGGATATCGATTTGTTTTTGAATGTAATTTCCAATGTTTCGCGGTTGTAGCGTTTGCCCTTGCACTGATCGCACTGGACATAGACGTCAGGCAGGAAATGCATCTCGATCTTAATCATTCCGTCGCCCTGGCAGGCCTCGCAGCGCCCGCCCTTGACGTTGAACGAGAACCGGCCCGGGGCATAACCGCGCGCCTTGGATTCCGGCAGGCCGGCGAACCATTCGCGGATCGGCGTGAAGGCGCCGGTATAGGTCGCCGGGTTGGAGCGCGGGGTGCGGCCGATCGGCGACTGGTCGATATCGATGATCTTGTCGAGATATTCCGCGCCCTTGATGGAATCGTGAGCGCCCGGATGGGTGCGGGCGTTGTTCAGTCGCTTCGCCAGCGCCTTGTACAGAGTCTCGATGATCAACGTGGACTTTCCGCCGCCCGAAACGCCGGTGACGCAGGTAAAGGTCCCCAGCGGAATTTCCACGTCCAGATTATGCAGGTTGTTGGCCCGCGCGCCCTTGATCTTGAGGGCCCGGCTGTTTTTGGCCGGTCGCCGGGTCGCGGGCAGGGGGATTTCGCGGCGCCCGCTCATATACTGCGCGGTCACGCTCTCGGCGCAGGCCAACACTTCCTCGGGCAGGCCGGCGGCCACCACCTCACCGCCATGAATGCCGGCGCCCGGCCCCATATCGACCAGGTAGTCGGCGGTGCGAATGGCGTCCTCGTCATGTTCGACCACGATGACCGTATTGCCAAGATCGCGCAGGCGCTTGAGTGTCGTCAGCAGGCGCTGGTTATCGCGCTGATGCAGGCCGATGGAGGGTTCGTCCAGCACGTAGAGCACGCCGGTCAGCCCCGATCCGATCTGGGAGGCCAGCCGGATGCGCTGGCTCTCGCCGCCCGACAGCGTTCCCGATCCACGCGACAGCGACAGATATTCCAGTCCGACATTGTTCAGGAAACCAAGCCGTTCGTTGATTTCCCTGAGGATGCGCTCGGCGATGGTGCGGTGTTTTTCGTTCAGATGGCCGGATAATTCCCGGAACCACTTGCCGGCGTCAGCGATGGTCATGGTCGCGACTTCGCCCGCATGCAGCCCGTGGATCTTCACCGCCAGCGCCTCGGGTTTCAGGCGATGGCCGCCGCAGACCTCGCATGGATGCATATTCTGGTATTTCGCCAGTTCCTCGCGCACCCAGGCGCTGTCGGTCTCACGCCAGCGCCTTTCCATGTTGGGGATAACGCCCTCGAAAGGCTTTTCGATGGTGTAGCTGCGCATCCCGTCATCGTAGGACAGTTTGATTTTGGTATCGCCGGTGCCTTCCAGAAGAGCCTTTTGCACGGCTTCGGGCAGATCGTGGAAGGGGTCGCGCATGCTGGCCTTGAAATGGCGCACGATGCCTTCCAGCGTCTGGCGGAAATAGGGAGACGAGGAATTCGCCCATGGTGCTATGGCGCCATCGGCCAGGGTCATGCGGTCGTCGGGAACGGTCAGTTCCGGGTCGAAATGCATCATCGTGCCAAGCCCATCGCAGGAAGGGCAGGCGCCGAAGGGGTTGTTGAAGGAAAACAGCCGGGGTTCGATCTCGTCGATGGTGAAGCCGGAAACCGGGCAGGCGAAGCGTTCCGAGAAGATCGTCCGCTCGCCGGAATCGGCCGTTTCGGCGATCGCCAGCCCGTCGGCCAGTTTCAGCGCGATTTCCAGCGAATCGGCCAGGCGGCTGGCGATATCCTCGCGCACGACCAGCCGGTCCACCACGACCTCGATATCGTGCTTGCGCTTCTTGTCCAGCTTCGGCGCCTCGCTGATTTCGTATAGCTCGCCGTCGATCTTGACCCGCTGGAAGCCGCGTTTCTGCAAATCCAGCAGCTCCTTGCGATATTCGCCCTTGCGCCCACGGATGATGGGGGCCAGCAGATAGAGCCGGGTTCCCTCGGGCATGGCCAGCATGCGGTCGACCATCTGGCTGATCGTCTGGCTTTCGATCGGCAGGCCGGTGGCCGGCGAATAGGGCACGCCGATGCGCGCGAACAGCAGGCGCAGATAGTCGTAGATCTCTGTTACCGTGCCGACGGTCGAGCGCGGATTGCGGCTGGTGGTTTTCTGTTCGATGGAAATCGCCGGCGACAGGCCCTCGATGGAGTCCATGTCGGGTTTCTGCATCAGCTCCAGGAACTGGCGCGCATAGGCCGACAGGCTTTCCACATAGCGACGCTGGCCCTCGGCATAGATGGTGTCGAAGGCTAGCGAGGACTTGCCCGAACCGCTGAGCCCGGTGATGACCACAAGCTGGTCGCGGGGCAGGTCGACATCGACGCCCTTGAGATTATGTTCGCGGGCGCCGCGGACGCTGATCGTTTTATGCATGAATCCGTCGTTCTGTGAATCTGTGAGAGCCGGTTAATATAGGGACTGACGGCAGGCCGGGTAACCCCCGGAAACGGTTACGTGATGTTATTCTTTCACCCAGTCCAGCAGTTTTCTTTCCCAATCGGGCGCGTCCTGGAAGAAGGCGTCCAGCCACCGGCGGCGATTGCCGACCAGGTAGGGGCCGCGCCGCGACTGTAGCCAGCCCCGCACTACGTCCTTGCGGCGCGCGGATTCGGGTGTGTCACCCTCCATCAGGCTTTTGAGGAAAGCGATGAATTTTTTCCGATGTAGCGGGCGTGAATAACCTTGGCGGAAGCTATTCCAGCCAATGGTATCGCGCCTCTTCTGAAGCGACTGCCGCACCCGTTCGCCCAGGGATCTGGCGCCCCACTTGATCAATCGGAATGATGTCCTTGTCCGGACCCGGGATTCCACCTCTTCGGCCTGCTCGCCATGGATCAGTTCCGACAGATCCTGGCGCACCGCGCGCCGTTGAGATTGTTTGATTCGGGCCTTCTTTTTTGGCCAGGATTTGCGAAAAGCGTGTGGATATTCAGCGTTCGGATCGGAATCCTTCACATAACGAAGGCGCTTCTTTTCCTGGGGAGTGCGTTGGCGTTTGCTCATGGGCGCACCATAGCATGAACCCGCGCGCATGTTTACTCCACGCGCCACGCGATTCAGTTTGGCGCGGCGCGATGTCAGCCGCTATAGTCCACGCTTGATTCACGGGCCACGCCTTCGGGCCGGGGGCTCGAAATGAAACTTTAGGACAATGGGGACGGAAAACTAATGGCAGGCAGCGTTAACAAGGTCATCCTCGTCGGCAATCTGGGCCGCGATCCGGAAGTGCGGACCATGCAGAATGGCGGCAAGGTATGTAATCTGTCGGTCGCCACGTCGGAGCGCTGGCGCGACAAGAACAGCGGCGAGATGCAGGAAAAGACCGAATGGCACCGGGTCGTTGTGTTCGACGAGAAGATCGCCGACGTTTGCGAGCGGTATCTGAAAAAGGGCAGCACGGTCTTTCTGGAAGGTCAGCTTCAAACCCGCAAATGGACCGACCAGAGCGGCGTCGAGAAATATTCGACCGAAGTGGTGCTGCAGCGTTTCCGCGGCAATCTCGTCATGCTGGGCGGCCGCGGTGAAGGCGGCGGTGGTGGTGGTGGTGGCGGTAACGATTACGGCCAGGGCGGTGGCGGTTCCTCAGGTGGTGGCGGTAACGATTACGGCCAGGGCGGTGGCGGTTCCTCCGGCGGCGGTGGCGGCGGTGGCGCCCCGGGCGGCAGCGACTTTGACGACGAAATCCCGTTCTGATCCGAAAGGCCAGGCCAATGCCGGCGAATCGTAGTTGCGGCGAGGCCATTGCCGGCCTGCTGGAGGGTTATGGCGTTGACACGGTCTTCGGCATTCCCGGCGTTCATACGCTTGAACTTTACAAGGGCCTGGCGGGGTCGGACATCCGCCACATTCTGCCCCGGCACGAACAGGGCGCCGGCTTCATGGCCGACGGCTATGCCCGGGCCAGCGGAAAACCCGGCGTGTGCTATGTGATAACCGGGCCCGGCGTCACCAACATCGCGACGGCGATGGGCCAGGCCTGGTCCGACTCCGTGCCCATGCTGGTGATCTCTTCGGTGAACGAGACCGAACATCTGGGGCAGGGCAGGGGGCGCCTGCACGAAATCACCGACCAGCAGGCCGTAACCGCGCCGCTGGCCGCGGGCAGCAGCTTGGCAATGAACACCCCGGAAATCCCGCCGTTCCTCCATAAGGCCTTCGCATCCTTTACCCTGGCCCGGCCGCGTCCCTGGCATTTGTCCGCGCCCCTGGATGTGCTGGCGGCGATGGCCGACGGCGACTGGAAGCCTGGCGTCATGGCGCCAGCGCCGGAACCGGATCGGGGACAGTTGGAAACCGCCCGGCAATGGCTGGCGGCGGCGGAACGCCCGGTGATTCTGCTGGGCGGCGGCGCGGTCGCGGTCGAGCGGGAGGCGGTCACAAAGCTGGCGGAATCGTTAGGCGCGGCAGTGGTCACGACAACCGCCGGCAAGGGCATATTCCCGGACTCCCACGCCCTGTCGCTGGGCGGAACCCTGGCGCTGGAACCAACGCAACGTTTCCTTGCCGAGGCCGACATCGTTCTGATCCTGGGGTCGGAACTGGCCGAGACCGACTGGTGGATGGACCGCATGCCCGAGCTCTCCGGGAAGACGGTCCGGGTCGACATC
>JADFVY010000564.1 GCA_015222795.1 Pseudomonadota bacterium
ACATGCCACAGAATGCCCCAGATCAGCGCGACGTCGGTGCCCGGACGGAACCGGACATATTCGTCGGCATGGGCCGCCGTGCGCGTAAAGCGCGGATCGCAAACGATCAGCGGCGCGTTGTTCTGCTCCTTTGCCTTGAGGATATGCTGCATCGCCACCGGATGCGCCTCGGACGGATTGGAGCCGATCAGGAACATCGCACGGGAATTGTGGATGTCGTTGAAGCTGTTGGTCATCGCGCCGTAGCCCCAGGTGTTCGCGACACCCGCAACCGTGGTCGAATGACAGATACGAGCCTGATGGTCACCGTTGTTCGAGCCCCAGAAGGCATAGAACTTGCGGAACAGATAGGCCTGCTCGTTGTTATGCTTGGCCGATCCGAGCCAGTAGACCGAATCCGGCCCAGACTCTTCGCGGATCTTCAGCATCTTGTCGCCGATCTCGTTGATCGCGTCTTCCCAGCTGATCGATTTGTATTTGCCATCGACCAGCTTCATCGGCGAGCGCAGACGCTTTTCGCCGATCGCGTGTTCGCGAACCGAAGCGCCCTTGGCGCAATGCGAACCGAGATTAAAGGGGCTGTCAAAACCGGGCTCCTGCCCGATCCAGACGCCTTTCTGGACTTCGGCGATTACCGAGCAACCCACGGAACAATGGGTGCAAACGGATTTCTTGATTTCGATGTCGGCGCCACCGGCCGCGGCCTCGGCCTTCTTGACCATACCGCCGCTCAGCAGGCTGCCGGCCGCAATGCCGCCGGCCGCCAGGCCCGAATTACGCAGGAAGGTACGACGATCGACCGCCCCACCCGTCACGCCGGCCAGGGCCCGCGAGATGTTGGTGCTCCGTGCGAGCCCCTTTGATTTTTTTCTAAGCATTTCCTCAGTCTCCCGTTTAACGGATCAGCGAGTGATTATTAGAATTTCGCAAGGTCGTAATAGGTGCGGACATGCTCCGTTTCACGATAACCGGAGCCCTTGGTGTTTATTTCTGCCGCCGCCTCGGCCTTGCCGGCCGACGTGGCAATTGCCGCGGCGCCCACAACGCCGCCCAGACCTGCAATCTTCAGAAGATCGCGGCGCGCGACCTGCTGCTTTTCTTTTTTCGTTTCCATCGCCTCAACCTTTCACTGCTCTTATATACCCACAGCCGCCGTTATCGGGATTGCCCCCCGGTTTCAGGCCGCCATCTCAAACGCCGTAGACTCGATTACCATGAAAATACGGCCAATCGCGCCCACGGGCGCATAAAAATCCGTCGCCTTCGCCGTTTCCAGATCGGCGAAAAACTGCCCGGCCCAGGGACCTATATGGGCGTCGAAAAAGGCGCGCTGCGTCCCAATATCCGCAGGATCGCCGAACGCGCCCTCGATCAGCCCGGCCATCATTTCGCACAGGGCGGCGATGTGGTCCTCGGGTTCCTTGACGTCTTCGGCGCGCGCGATTCCCAGGCGGTCCATGTCAACGCGCAGCCTGGCCAAGGGTTTTTCGTATACAAATCCGGTGAGGTAATAGGAACAGTAAGGCATAAGCTCACCGCGCCCGACGCCGATAAACAGGTCATGAAATTCATCGTCGACGCGGGCAGGGTCTGCCACCGCAGCCGCCTGGCCCAGCGTGCTCAGCGCATGGCCCAGTTCGCTCTCGTCGCCAGTAATTTCGGCGATCCGGCCCAGCGCTTCCCGGTCCGGAATTCGAGCGAACAGTCCCGCAAGCAACCGGTAAAGCTGCGCGCGCTGATTGTCTTCCTCTGTGATCGTGGACGCAGAAGATGCGCCCCTGGG
>JADFVY010000085.1 GCA_015222795.1 Pseudomonadota bacterium
ATCATGGCGGTCGCCGACTTCGCTGCCGAGCATGCCAACAGCATCCTTGAACTGGATGTGAATCCGTTGATGGTAAGACCCGAAGGCCTGGGCGCGGTGGCGGCGGACGCGCTGATCCGCCTCGCGGAACCGGAATAGTATGAAGAAGAAAGCTGAACCACGGAGACATAGAAGTTCCGGGCAAGACCAAATCGTCATTGCGAGGCGCGAAGCGCAGCGGCAATCCAGTCTGCCCAATAGACTGGATTGCTTCGCCCACGGCTCGCAATGACGGCAACCTTTCTCACGGTACGAGCTACCCCTTGGGACTCTCCGTGGTAAATCCAATTCAGGAACAGACGGAGAAGAACATGACCAACCCCGTGAGAACAGAGCGCCGTGGCGCGGTGCTTGAAGTGACGCTCGACCGGCCGAAGGCGAACGCCATCGATGCCGCGACCAGCCGTATCATGGGCGATGTCTTCGCCGAGTTCCGCGACGACCCGCAATTGCGTGTCGCCATCCTGACCGGCGGCGGCGAGCGTTTCTTCTGCGCCGGCTGGGACCTGAAGGCGGCGGCCGGGGGCGAGGCGCCGGATTCCGATTACGGCGTCGGCGGCTTCGGCGGGCTGCAGGAACTGCCGGACATGAACAAGCCGGTGATCGCGGCGGTCAACGGCATGGCGTTCGGCGGCGGGTTCGAGCTGATGATTTCCTGCGACATTATCCTGGCGTCGGAGGATGCGACCTTCGCCCTGCCGGAAATCCGCTCGGGCACCATCGCCGACGCGGCCACGGTCAAGCTGCCGCGCCGTATCCCCTACCATGTCGCCATGGAACTACTGTTCACCGGACGCTGGATGGACGTGGATGAGGCCGAACGCTGGGGTCTGGTCAACGAAATCGTTCCCAAAATGCAGTTGATGAACCGCGCTCGCGAGGTCGCCGACCTGCTGGCCAGCGGCCCGCCGCTTGTCTATGCCGCGATCAAGGAAGTCGACCGCATGACCAGCCACCTGCCCGTACAGGAGGCCATGGACATGCTCAACGGCCGCAAGCTGAAAACCATTGATACGCTGTACAGCAGCGAAGACCAGCTGGAAGGCGCCAAGGCCTTCGCCGAAAAACGCGATCCGGTCTGGAAGGGGCGGTAGAGCTAAATCCTCAGAGGGCGGTCCTGCGTCCGAACACCGGCTTTTCCCGCACCCGGTGAATTGCGACACCCGCCAGGCTGGCGGCCGGTCGAGTGGCGCGCTTGGGACTGAGCGGCTGGATGACGCGCGATGGAATGTCCGGCCGTTCGCCGAGCTTCCGGCGTTCGCGGCGCTCTTCGTTACGAAGGCGGTTGGCTTCGCGGCGTTCCCTCACTTCGTTAAACCGTCTGGTGCGAATGGCCCACAGCAACAGATCGATCAGGATGAACATGCCGACCAGCGGGTACAGCACGCTAAGCTGCATCGCGAATTCCAGTACCGTATTAAACATCCGTGTTCTCCTCCCACGTTCGAAATCCAAACCGCCAGCACGCGGTAGGCATGCGACCGCCCAGCATTAACCATGATCGCCTTTCTGGGTTAATTTTGGATTAACGGGGAAATGGGCCGCGGGGGCGATGCGGAGACTATTTCGCCTTCGGCGCTTCCAGCGGTCCGCCCGCCTCATTCCAGGCCTTCAATCCGCCCTCGAAATGGGCGACGGGGGCGAGCCCCATATCCTGAGCGACCTTGGTGCACAGCGCCGAGCGCCAGCTTGCCGCGCAGTAAAAGACGAATGTCTTGTCCTCGGCGAAGAGCGGCTTGTGATAGGGGCTCTTGGGGTCGATCCAAAATTCCATCAGCCCGCGCGGCACATGGCGCGCGCCGGGAATGCGCCCGGTCTCGGCCACCTCGCGCACATCGCGCACATCGATAAACTGCACGTCATCGCGCCCGACCATGGCCTTGGCTTCGTCAACCGTTAGCGTGCGGATCGTCTTGCTGGCCTCGGCGACGAGGTCCTCGACGGAACGGGTAATGTTCTGGGGCATGGGGTTCTCCTGATGCGATGCAGCTGCTCAATTCCTATCGCCACGCATACCCGGCTATCCGGACCGTGGCAAGCCCACACTCCGCGCCAGCCTTGGATAGTACGCCGCCAGGGTCAGGCCGCGGATGGCGTTCATGGCGATCAGGGCGAGCCACAGGCCGTGATTGGCCCAGAGCTGCGGCAGGGTCCAGACCAGAGCCACATAGAGGATCGTCGTGACCAGCGCCGCGTTGCGCATCTCGTGGGTGCGGGTGGCGCCCAGGAAGATGCCGTCATAGAGGTAACACCAGATGCTGATGATCGGCATCGCCACCACCCAGGGCAGGTAGTCGCGGGCGATGGCGCGGACTTCGGCGATGCCGGTCAGCAGATCGATCAGCAGCCCGCCGGCGATGGCAAAGAGGGCCGCATTGGCCAGCGCGATGATGCCGCCCCACATCATAACGGCGCGCACGGCGCCATTCAGGTCCGAGCGTTTGCGCTTGCCCACCGCGCCGCCAACAAGCGCCTCGGCCGCATGGGCGAACCCGTCCAGCCCGAAGGCCGAGATCGATGCCAGGTTCAGCAATACGGCGTTGGCGGCCAGGGTCAGGTTGCCGAACTGCGCGCTGCGGTCGGTGAAGAGCGCGAAGGAGAATGTCAGCAGCAGGGTGCGGATGAAGATGTCGCGGTTAACCACCAGCATCCGGCGGAAGCGCACGCCATCGAATATCCGGGCCTCGGCGATCCCCTCCGGCAGCATGGCCAGTCGCCTGGCCGCCAGCACCAGGCCCAGCGCCAGGGCGGTATATTCGGCGATCAGGGTAGCCGCCGCCACGCCCTCGACGCCCCAGCCCATCCCCATCACGAAAACCAGGTCGAGCAGGATGTTCAGGCCGTTCATGAATATTTGCAGCACCAGCGGCCAGCGCGCGTTCTGCAGCCCCAGGAACCAGCCCAGCAACACATAGTTCGCCAGCGCCGCCGGCGCGCCCCAGACGCGGATGGCGTAATAGGCGCTGGCTTCGGCCTCCACCTCGGCGCTGGCATGCAACAGCCGGAAGGCCAGCGCGCCCACCGGCGCCTGGATCAGCAGGATCAACACCCCGAACCCGGCCGCCAGCATCAGCGCGCGGGCCAGCATGGCGCGGATTTCCGCCGGGTCGTCGGCGCCCCAGGCCTGCGCCGTCGGGCCGGTGGTGCCCATGCGCAGGAAACCGAAACCCCAATAAACGAAATTGAAGATCAGCGCGCCGATCGCCACCCCGCCGATATAGCGCGGGTCCGGCAGATGTCCGACCACCGCGGTATCCACCGCGCCCAGCAGGGGCACGGTGACATTCGCGAGGATAATCGGCCCGGCAAGCGCCCAGACCCGACGGTTCCAGGTGGGGGTGGCGGGGGTGATCATTGCGTTGTGTGTCGCGCCGGCGGAGCGACCTCGTCCTTCGAGACGGGCCCTAGGCCCTCCTCAGGATGAGGCTTCGAGACGGGCCCTAGGCCCTCCTCAGGATGAGGCTTCGAGACGGGCCTTTGGCCCTCCTCAGGATGAGGGCACAAATATTGGAGCCTCATCCTGAGGAGCCCCGAAGGGGCGTCTCGAAGGACGAGGTCGCTCGGTGCCTGTCCAGCCGAGTTATCACCCCTTGGCCGCCTCATAGGCCAGCAACGCGGCGGCCAGGTCTTCCAGCGCCGCGCCGGTGGCTTTGTGCATGGTGATCTCGTCGTCGGACTTGCGGCCCGGATGGCGGTCGCGGCAGAGGTCGTAGAGATCGGCGGCGATATCCTCCATTTTCAGGACGCCACTTTGCAGCGGCTGCACCAGGTCGCCGCCCTCGACTGTCGCGCCGTCGCGGGTGTCGCAGAACACCGTGGCGCGGCGGACACATTCGTCGTCGGCCTCGCGCATCGCCGGCGTGAAGCCGCCGATCAAATCCAGATGAACGCCGGGCCGCAGCCATTCACCCCTGATCAGCGGCTCGGTCGCCAACGTGGCGCAGGAGACAATGTCGGCCTCGCCCACCGCCACCTCCAGATCGGTCGCGACCACCGCCTCCAGCCCACTACCGGCCAGCCCATCGACGATCATGGCCGCCCTTTTCGGGTCGCGGCCCCAGACAGTTACGCGTTCGATCGGCCGTACCGCGCAATAGGCGGCGACCTGATTGGGGGCCAGCCTTCCGGTGGCGACGACCAGCAGGTGGCTGGCATCCTCGCGCGCCAGGTAATCGGCGGCCAATGCCGAGGCGGCAGCCGTGCGACGCGCCGTCAGTTCGCCCCCGTCCACCAGTGCCACGGCCTGCCCGGTCATGCCGTCGAACAGCACATAGACGCCGCTGACCGCGGGAAGGCCGCGCGCCGCGTTGCCGGGGAACACGTTGACCAGCTTCACGCCGAGATATTCGCCCACCGTCCAGGCCGGCATCAGCAACGCTGTCGCGTCCGGCTCACCGGGCACGGCTATGGTGTGATGATGGCGCAGCGGCATGACGCAATCCTTGGCAAACATCTCACGGATCGCATCCACCAGCGGCCCGAACTCCATCAGCCGCCTAACGCCCTCTTCATCAATCGTCAGCATCCGCACACCCTTTTTTCAAGCGTCAAAATCCGGGCCGCATCCTGCTGATCGCGTGGCAAAAATGCAAGCTTCCCCGGTTACAAAAAGAAGGATGACCACAGAGGCACAGAGACACAGAGAGGTTGAGGCAAGTTTCCCGCTCCGGCGTGTACCGAGTAGCGATTAAAGAATAAGGGGATATGGGGATAAGCAGGGAGATGGAGGGGAGAAATCTTGATGTTGAGAGAACTCCCCTCCATCTCCCTTTTTTATCCCCATATCCCCTTAATACTATAAACATTACGCGCGGCAGGGCCTCGGACCGGTTGCCGCGAATTCGCCAAATACTCGATCTCTCTGCGTCTCTGTGTCTCTGTGGTCATCCTTTCCCCTGCTCGCGAACGGGCGCGCCGCCGGATTGACATAAACGGGCTTACGGCCTATCCCTGCGCGGCTTTTTACGGGTTGGCGAATTGAAGAGTGAAGAGACGATGAGCAAGGATAAAAGACCCCCGCTGCGGCCGCAAACCCAGGCGGTGCGTGGCGGACTGGAGCGTAGCCAGTTCCACGAGACCTCCGAGGCGATCTACATGAACTCGGGCTATGTCTACGAGTCGGCCGAGGAGGCGGAGGCCGCCTTCAAGGGCGACATACAGCGCTATGTCTATTCGCGCTACGCCAACCCGACGGTTTCCATGTTCGAGGAAAGGCTGCGGCTGGTCGAGGGCGCGGAGGCCTGCATGGCGACCGCCAGCGGCATGTCGGCGGTGTTCGCCTCGCTGATGGCGCTGTTAAAGGCGGGCGACCGCATCGTTGCCTCGCGCGCGCTGTTCGGGTCGTGCCACTATATCGTCAACGACATCCTGCCGCGCTTTGGCGTCGAAGCCGAATTCGTCGACGGCGCCGACGCGGCCCAGTGGCAGGCAGCCCTGTCAACGCCGGCCAAGGTGGTGTTTCTGGAAACCCCGTCGAACCCGGCGCTGGAAGTTATCGATCTGGAACTGGTCTGCGACCTGGCCCACAAGGCCGGCGCCAAGGTGGTGATCGACAATGTGTTCGCCACGCCGTTGCTGCAAAAGCCGATGAAATTTGGCGCCGATGTTGTCGTATATTCGGCGACCAAACATATCGACGGCCAGGGCCGCACCCTGGGCGGCGCGGTGCTGGGAACCGAGGAATTCATCGACGGCGAATTGAAGACCTTCCTGCGCCATACCGGGCCAAGCCTGAGCCCCTTCAACGCATGGCTTCTGTTGAAGGGCCTGGAGACCATGGATCTGCGCGTCGACAGGATGTGCGACAACGCGCTGGCGATCGCGCAATTCCTTTCCGGCCATAACAGCATCAAACGCGTGCTCTATCCGCATTTGGACAGCCATCCCCAAGCTGACCTGGCGCGCAAACAGATGAGCAAGGGCGGCACCATGGTCGCGTTTGAGCTGGCCGGCGGAAAGAAAGCGGCGTTCGCGCTGCTGAACGGACTTGAGGTGATCGACATTTCCAACAATCTGGGCGATTCGAAAAGCCTGATCACCCACCCGGCCACCACCACCCACCAGCGCCTGGCGGCGGACGAACGCGAACGCCTGGGCATCACCGACGGCCTGCTGCGCCTGTCGGTCGGGCTGGAGGATATCGAGGATTTAAAAGAAGACCTGGCCCGCGCGCTGGGCGGTTGACCGGTTCCGGCGCACCACCGGAAACAACGCGTATCAACGGCGGCGCGACCTCGTCCTTCGGTGCGGGTTGCACCTGACAAGACTAGCAAGAACCGAAGGGGCCGGCACTATGGACCGGGACGAGAGACCGAAGGCAATCGCCATGGGCGAGGCCGGGGCGATCGGCGCGGCGCCGGACATGGCCGCGATCCGTCCCGGTGACAACCCCGCATTGGGAATTTTGCTGATGGTGGCTGCGATGATGGTCGTGCCCTTCATCGACGTTCTGGCGAAATTTCTGAGCGACCGTTACGGGACCATCCAGCTTACCTGGGCCCGGTTCTTCTTTCATTTTTCGATCCTGGCGCCGGTCGTTCTCTACCGGTACGGCGCGGCCGCGCTCAAGCCACGGCAACCGGTTCTGCAGTTGGTGCGCGGCGGATTCACGCTGGCCGCGAGCATCCTTTTTTTCGGTGCCATCGCAAAAATGCCGATCGCCGACGCACTGGCCCTGTTGTTCGTATCGCCAATGGTCGTCACGGCGCTGTCGCCCTTCCTGTTGGGCGAACAGGTGGGCGTCCGGCGTTGGGCCGCCGTCATATTCGGATTCCTGGGCGCGCTGATCATTCTGCGTCCCGGGTTCGGCGTGGCGCAACCAGGTTCGTATCTGGCGATCGGGGCCGGCTGTTCATTCGCCCTCTACACCCTGTTGACCCGCAAGCTTTCGGGCAGCGCCCCGCCACTGGTCACGTTGACCTATAGCGCGGTGCTGGGCGCGGCGTTGATGAGCATCGCTGTCATCCCCGGCTGGATCACGCCACCGCCGATGGATCTGTTGATGATGGTCGGCATCGGCGCGGTTGCGGCCGGCGGACATTTCCTGCTGATCCGGGCGTTCGACCATGCCCCGGCCTCGCTGCTGGCGCCCTACAGCTATAGCGAAATCGTCATGGCGACGGCGGTGGGTTGGATCTTTTTCAACGACTTTCCCGACGGCTGGACCTGGACCGGCATAGCGGTCATCGTCGCCAGCGGAATCTACATATCGTGGCGGGAACGGCGCACTCACACGAGATAGTGTGTTTACACCATTGCATCCTGAACGCATTGACGTTAAACTCTTGTTAAGATATGGGCCGGTTCTTGGGGAAGGCCGGGCGAATGAAACGAAGCCTAACGGGAGGATGAAGAATGTTTTTCCTGCGCCGATATTCCAGATTTATCGCGTTTCCCCTGGTCGCCCTGATGATGGCCATATCCATGCCGCTCGGCGTGGCGCGGGCGGCTCTTGTCGGCACCGAGCAGGTTGTCGATCCATCGCAAGCAGACACGAACCGGCAGCGTGTTGCCGCCTTCATCGCCCGCGATGACGTTCGCGTCGAGTTACAAAAAATGGGCGTGGACGCCGCCGAGGCCGAACGCCGGGTCGCCGTCATGTCGGACATCGAAATTCAGCGGATCGCCACGGAGATCGATGCGTCGCCAGCCGGCAAGGGCCCCGCGGGCGCGATTATCGGCGCGGTCGTGACGATCTTCATCATCCTGCTGATCACCGATCTGCTGGGCTTGACGGATATTTTCCCGTTCGTGAAGCGCAACAAGAGCGAAAATTCAGGTTCGTAAAACGGGGTTTTCAGGAATGAAAGGGACGGCCATCCATCTGTTGGCCGTCCTTGTTCTGGTGGCCAGCTGCGCCACGGCGCAACAGACGCGCGATCTGCTGGACGACCCCGGCGCCCTGCCCCGGAAAGCAGGCGTGGTGGACGTTCCCTTTTTCCCCCAGGAGAAATATTACTGCGGCCCCGCCTCCACCGCCATGACGCTGGCCTGGTCGGGCCTGCCCGTAACCCAGGAAGAAATGGCCAGACAGGTTTATACGCCGGGCCGTGAAGGAACCTTGCAGCCCGACGTCGTCGCCGCCATGCGGCGCAACGGACGGCTGGCGGTTCCGGTGGATACGCTGCGCGAGCTACTGGGCGAGATAGCAGCGGGCCGACCGGTGCTGGTGTTCCAGAATCTGGGGCTTGATTTCTATCCGCAATGGCATTTCGCGGTCGCCATCGGTTATGACCTCGATGACGGCGATCTAATCATGCATACGGGCCCCTATAGTCACCGCCCGGTGGCGCTGCGTACTTTCGAACATACCTGGCGGCGCGGCGGCTACTGGGCGCTGGTGGTGCTGAAACCCGGCGAGATGCCGGTCGCGGCCGAGGAAATGGAGGTTGTCCGCGCGGCGGCCGGGTTGGAGCGGGTCGAGCGATATACCGACGCCGCGGTCGCATACGAGGCGATTATCGAGCGCTGGCCGCGGAGTTTCCCGGCCTGGATGGGGCTCGGCAATGTGCGTTACGCAACGAAGGACCTGACGGGCGCAGAGGCCGCTTGGCGCGGCGCCATCGCCGCCGACCCGGAAAACACGGCGCCCGCCTGGAACAATCTGGCCTATGTGCTGCAGGCGCTGGGCCGTCGCCAGGAAGCCATGGAAGCCGCCCAGAAAGCCGTTGATCTTGGCGGTCCGGACGATCCGAATTACCGGTCTACCCTGGACGAAATTACAAACATGTGACCAATGGTAACACTCTAAAGTTTTGTTAATGCTTTTCACCGATTGGTTTTAGGTCCAGTATCCTCCGATAATAAAACCGGATCGCGCCCTCAATGCGCGGCCATAACATGGAGGTAATAAAATGAACAACGGCACAATACCATTTGTCGGCCTGCGAGGCCGGCTGCTCGCCATGACTGCCCTTTCCGGCCTGTGCGCCGCCGGGGTGGTTCTTTCCGCCAGCGACACACAAGCCGCCGGCTTCGCACTCAAGGAACAGAGCGCCGCCGCACAGGGCAACTCGTTTGCCGGCGCCACCGCGGGCGCGGAGGACGTGACCTACATGTTCTTCAACCCGGCAGCGCTCGCCCTGATCGATGAAAATCAAATTGGCGGCGTGTTGAGTTATATCGACGTGACCGCCGACACCAACAACGCCAACAGTGCAATTTTCGGGGACGACACGGCTTCGGGCGGCGGCTCCGCGATTGTTCCCGCGATTTACGGGATGTGGAGCATTTCGTCCGACCTGAAGCTGGGGCTCGGTATCAATGTGCCGTTTGGCCTGTCCACCTCCTATCCACAAGACTGGGCCGGACAGTTCTACGCCATAGAGTCGGAAATCCATTCGATCAACATCAATCCGGTGTTGTCCTACCGGTTCAACGACATGTTCTCCGTGGCCGCGGGCCTGCAGATCCAGACTGTCGAAGTCAACTTGTCGAATACCTTGCCCGTGGAAGGCTTTCCGCTTTTCGAGGTGGAGGGCGACGATTGGGGGTACGGCTTTAACCTGGGCGCCATGATCGAGTTTTCGGAAGGCACGCGACTCGGCCTCGCCTACAGGTCCCGCATCGTCCACGAGCTCTCAGGCACGGCGACCGTGGCAAGCGCGGTTTCGACCGGGGCTACCGCCGACTTCACCTCGCCGGATACCGCCTCCATCGGGTTCTATCACGAGTTTACGCCGCAGTGGGCCGTCATGGCCGAGGCTGCCTGGACCGGTTGGAGCACATTCGACGAAATCCGTATAGAAATGGCCGAAAATATCGGGCTTGGCCCGACTGCGGTAGTGGAAGAAAACTGGGATGATTCCTGGTTTTACGGCGCGGGGCTGACCTGGCGGCCGACGCCCCAATGGTCGATCCGCACCGGTGTCGCCTTTGACCAGTCACCGATCCCCGACGCTACCCGGACACCGCGCATCCCCGGCAACGACCGCACCTGGGTTTCGCTGGGCGCCGGGTTCGAAGTCTCGCCGGCCTTCAAGATCGACGCAGGATATACCCATATACTCGTCGATGACGGCAATGTCGAACTGAACACGGGGACACCCGGTGAGTTCACAGCGACATTCGAAAATTCGGTCGATATTATTACGGTGCAGGGCATATTCAAGTTCTGATCATCTGGTGACGATGAAACAAAAAGGGCCGCCGGTTTGAACCGGCGGCCCTTAATTTATTCAGTCTGGTATCCGGTTCAACCGTCGCGCCAGCGGCGGACCGCCTTCCAGGCCAGTGGCATTACCGCCGCGGCTAGCGCCAGTTTGACCAGGTCACTTACCAGGAACGGCATCAAGCCGAACTTGATCGCCTTCTCGTAGCCGATCAGCACCGCCAGCCAGATCAGACCCGGCACATAAATCGCGATATTGCCGGCCAGCATCGCCAGCGCCGTCGTCGCCGGCTGCCGGTCCCAGCCGCGTTCGGCCAGCCAACCAGTCAACGCCGCGGCCAGCACGAAACCGACAAGATAACCGCCGGTCGGCCCGGCGAAATAGGCTATGCCACCACCGGCGGAAAACACCGGCAGGCCAACCGCGCCCTCGGCCAGATAGAGCAGCAGGGTAGCGCCGCCGAGACGCCAGCCATACGTCATGCCGATGGCCAGAATTACGAAAGACTGCATGGTGACCGGCACCGGCCCGGGCCAGACCTGAACCTTGGCGGAAAGCGTCAGCAATGCGGTGCCAAC
>JADFVY010000565.1 GCA_015222795.1 Pseudomonadota bacterium
AAACCAATGTCGTGGCCGCCGCGCCCCAGATGGTCGCGCATGCCGCGCCCATGCAAACGGCGGCGCCCATGGCGGCCGAAGCCTCGCCGGCGACGGCCGAGAACGCGGCGGATCATCCCGGCGCCGTGGCCTCGCCGATGGTCGGCACTGTCTATCTGGCCGGATCGCCGGGCGCGAATAATTTCGTGTCCGTCGGCGCCCAGGTGAAGGAGGGCGATACGCTGATGATCATCGAGGCCATGAAGGTGATGAACCCGATCCCCGCGCCGAATGGCGGCACGGTCAAGGCGATCCTGGTCAACGACACCCAGCCGGTGGAATTCGGCGAAATCCTGATTATCATCGAATAGGCGGGGGGCTCTCTTGTTCGAAAAAGTCCTTATCGCCAATCGCGGCGAAATCGCGCTGCGAATCCACCGCGCCTGCAAGGAAATGGGCATCCGCACGGTGGCGGTCCATTCAACCGCGGACGCGGACGCCATGCATGTGCGGCTGGCCGACGAGTCGGTCTGTATCGGCCCGCCGTCGTCGGCCCTGAGCTACCTGAACATCACCGCAATCCTGTCGGCCGCCACCATCACCGGCGTAGACGCGATTCATCCGGGCATTGGCTTCCTGTCGGAAAACGCCAAGTTCGCCGAGATGGTGGAGGAGCACGGCTTCACCTTCATTGGCCCGACGCCCGAACATATCTCGATGATGGGCGACAAGATCACCGCCCGCAGCGAGGCCATGAAGCTGGGCATCCCCTGCGTTCCCGGCTCCGACGGCGCCATCGACGATGCGGACGAGGCAATCGAACTGGCCAATGGAATCGGCTATCCCGTGATCATGAAGGCAACCGCCGGCGGCGGCGGCAAGGGCATGCAGGTGGCCCATGCGGCGGACGAAATTCCGGCCAAGCTGTCGCTCTGCCGCACCGAGGCCAAGGCCGCCTTCGGCAATGACGACGTCTATATCGAGAAATATCTGGGCCAGCCGCGCCATATCGAGGTGCAGGTGCTGGGCGACGGTCACGGCAATGTGGTGCATCTGGGCGAGCGTGACTGTTCGCTGCAGCGCCGACATCAGAAAGTGCTGGAGGAAGCGCCCTCGCCGGCACTGAACGCCGAATCGCGCGCCAGGATCGGCAAGATCGTCACCGACGCCCTGGAGAAAATCAACTACCGCAGCGCGGGGACCATCGAGTTCCTGTACGAGAACGGTGAGTTCTTTTTCATCGAGATGAACACCCGCCTGCAGGTGGAGCATCCGATTTCCGAGATGGTCTGCAATATCGACCTGGTGCGCGAGCAGCTTCGCGTCGCGACCGGCGCGCCGCTGGGCTATGGCCAGGACGCCATAACCATGACCGGCCATTCAATCGAATGCCGTATCAACGCCGAACATCCGGAAACCTTCATCCCCTCGCCCGGCCGCATCACCGATTATCACGCGCCAGGCGGCCTGGGCGTACGCGTCGATTCGGCGATCTATTCCGGCTATTCGGTGCCCCCCCATTACGACAGCCTGATCGCCAAGCTGGTCGTCCATGGCTCAACCCGCAACGAATGCCTGATGCGCCTCAGGCGCGCGCTCGGGGAATTCGTCATCGGTGGCGTCAACACGACGATTCCGCTGCATCAAAAGCTGATCTCCGACCCCGACTTCCTGAACGGAGACTACGACATCCACTGGCTCGAAAAGTGGATGGGGGACGCGGGATAGCGGCGCCTCTTGGCGCCGAATGGGCTTCCAACGGCGGGGCGCCTCACTGGCGCATCCTTCGTCCTTCGACCGCCGATACCGTGTAAAATGACAATCAGCTAGCTCGAATCGTTCTGTAAATGTAAGATACTGTCCGGACCATCGGCCAGATTCGGCTGGCGGCTGAACGATCGGGGTGTTGTCGCATGGAAATGCCGGAGCTTACCCCGGACATGCTGCTTCGGGCGTACGCCATCGGCGTGTTCCCCATGGCGGAAGACCGGGACGATCCGGACCTGTTCTGGGT
>JADFVY010000011.1 GCA_015222795.1 Pseudomonadota bacterium
CCTAAAGGTCGGAAACCCAACCAGACAACACAACCGCCGCCCAAGCATCCCTTCTCTTAAATACAATGTCAAAGAACACGCGGCATGCCACTCGGGACATCCCCGAACATGCCGCAAACCCATCCCTGAGCCGAAGCCCCATAAACGGATTCCATATTCATAACGAGCCGGCGAGTAACCTGCCACCCGACGCATCAGGGCGCGGCACTGACGCCACGCTCTTGACCGGGTGTCGCTCCGTCTGTTGAAGATGGTGCTTGTCCCGACCGGCGGACACACATATAAGCTCACCCGTTCGCTTTGTCCAGTGAGAATTTGCCTTGAATTCGCCCTGCGGCATTCCGTCCGACATTTCGTTTATTTTCGACTGATTTGGGCGCTTTTCGACAGCCGCATCATTCCAGATCGACCGGCTCATACCAAAGCTCGCGGGCAAACCAACGAGTGAACCAAAAGGCCCGGCAAATCACGGCCCCGCTTTACAGAAGCCCGAGATCGCGAAGCTCGGCGGCCAATTCCGGTGGCAGCCTGCCGTCGCCTTCCAGCCGCGCCAGGTCGGGCGGGGCCGTTTCCGCCGGTAAATAGCGCCAGCCCTGGATCGCGCGATGCGGCCAGGGACGGGTCGCCACCCGTTCGGGATCGAGCATAAGCCGGCAATAACGCCGCCCCTCGTCATCGGTGTCATTCTCGATGTCGAGCAGGCGCTGGCGCACACGAATCCGCCCCTTGATCACCCAGTATATGGATCCGCCATCGAGCAATTCCGCCGCCCGGCGCGGGACATTGCGGGTTACGTGGAACAGCCGGGCCCCGTGGCCCGCGGCCAGGGATTCGGCGAGGCGGCGTTCCTGAACCGTCGCAAGATGCCCGGCATTCTCGATCCCCACGGCCAGTTTGATCAGATGAAGCGAATCGGAATTCATGCGCCCATGGTCGCATGCCGGACCGGATTCAGCCAGCCCCCGTTTCACTAAAGCTTTCAAAGGTTGGTCGGGTTCGGCCGACTCCACGCAAGTGGAAAAAATTCTAGAGCGGGCCGTGTTTGATCGCACTCACGATCAATTGCGTGAATCCACTAGACACTAAAGATAGAGCCGATTCACCGTGTTGTTGGATCGCCAAAGGCGATTCCAATCAACCCGGATCGGCTCTAGCCCGGCATTACGGGCGCCCGCCTTTCAGGACCGGCTATTCGCCAAACCGCGCGGCGCCGATCGGGTCCGAAATAGCTCCGGGTCTGGATATAAGGCACGGGGTTGCGGTGAATTCGCGCGACATGCTCGACAAGCGATTGCGGCGTTACCGGCTTGTGCAGCACGTCTTGCACGCCGGCGTCCCTTGCCAGCCGCATCCGTTCCTTGTCGGTATAGGCCGTGATCATCAGGATCGGCAGGAGCGGCGCCGGCGAACGGTCCTTTTCGCGCAGCAATCTTGTCAACTCGACCCCGTCGAGCGGAGACATTCCGTAGTCGGTAAGCAGCATGTCCGGTACCGATTCACCAATTAGCGCGAAAGCCTCCGTCCCGTCTGTCGCTTCACGGATCCGCCGGACGCCGAAGGCTTCAAGAATCGACCTGTAAAAGACGCGCACCTGGCTGACGTCCTCGGCGATCACGATATCCAGGCCCTCCAGTTGGCGTCGCATGTTCTCTCCATGTTGCCGCGATTGGCGGCCGAGGGATTTTCCACCTCTGTCGAATCGGGTCAATAGCCGTTTCGCGCGCTGGAGCCGATCCGGGTCGATTGGAATCACCTTCGGCGATCCAATAACACGGTGAATCGCCTCTATCTATATGGCGTAGAGCCGATTCACGCAATTGATCGTACTCACGATCGATTGCGATCCGCGCTAAGAGCCTGCCCCCCGGCCATGGCCCGCGCCACCCGCGAGCCGGAGGGCCGCCCCAGCAGGTCGGATATGAATTGACCGGCCTCCGCCAGCCGGTGGAGATCGACGCCGGTCTCCATACCCATCCCCTCGAGCATATAGAGGACATCCTCGCTGGCGACATTACCGGTCGCGCCCTTCGCGTAGGGGCAGCCGCCCAGACCCGCCACCGACGAATCGATCACCGCGATCCCGCGCTCCAGGCAGGCAAGTATGTTGGCCAGCGCCTGGCCGTAGGTGTCATGGAAATGTATGGCCAGCCGGTCACGCGCAACGACCTCCGCGACGTGATCGACCATTGTCCGTGCGGCGAGCGGCGTGCCGACGCCGATGGTATCGCCCAGCGACACCTCGTAACAGCCCATCGCCATGAAATCGCCGGCCATCGCGGCCACCGCCGAGGACTCGACCGTGCCCTCATAGGGACAGCCTAACACGCAGGATATATAGCCGCGCACCCGCATGCCCTGTTTCAGCGCCGCTTCGCAGACCGGCCGGAAGCGGTCGAGGCTTTCCGCGATCGAGCAGTTGATGTTCTTTCGGGAAAAACTTTCCGAAGCCGCGCCGAAGACCGCGATCTCGCCGGCCCCGGCGGCGATCGCCGCCTCCAGCCCCTTCATGTTCGGCACCAGCACCGGATAACTGACATCGTCGCGCCGCCTGATCCCCGCCATCACCTCGGCGGTGTCGGCCATCCGGGGCACCCATTTCGGCGAAACGAAACTGCCCGATTCGATCGTCTTGAGACCGGCGTCGGCCAGCCGGTCGATCAGTTCTATTCGCGCCGCCGTCGGCACTTCGCCGGATTCGTTCTGCAGCCCGTCGCGCGGGCCGACTTCCACGAGCCTGACATATTTTGGAAGGGCGGCCACGCGCGGAGCCGCGATCAGAACCCGACCCTGAGGCCCAGCATGGCGGTGCTGGCCGTGTAGTCGGTCTTGAAGGGAACCTGCAGGCTGTCTGTCAATTTAACCTCATCGACCGCAAAATAGCGATAATCCAGCGACAATGTCCAGGAAGGCGACAAGGCGAAATCCACGCCCGCGATGCCCTGCCAGGCCATGGCGCCGCCGAAATCGTCGACTGTCGCCGCGCCAACGGCCAGGTCGCCGACCGAAAGCCGCGCCGCCCCAATGCCGCCCCCGAGATACGGGTTTACGGTGGCACCCCGGCGGAACCCGTAATAGACATTGAGCATCGCCGCGTAGATTTCCGCGCGGCCGTTGTTGACCGGAACATCCTCGATACTGTCGAAATCGCTGCGCCGCCAGGACAACTCACCCTCGAAGCGCCAGCCGTCGACCCATTCGAAACCGAATGCCAGCGCCGCCATGCCGCCGGGGTCGTAGGCGGCGTCCAGCCCAGAC
>JADFVY010000566.1 GCA_015222795.1 Pseudomonadota bacterium
GCTGTCGGTGCAGTTCAACACGGCGATAATAGAACGGTTGCGCGAACCCGTGCTGGAGGCGCTGGAGTCCGTACTGTCACCCGCCGCCATCGTGTTGCGCAACGACAGCGCCGTGCGCAAGCTGGAAGGGCTGGAGAGCGCCATCGAGGCGGTCAAGGGGGACCTGTCCGCGCCCGTGGAACTGACCGAATACGGCGTCCGCTTTCTCGCCGACCTGACCGGCGGCCAGAAGACCGGCTGGTTCTTCGATCAACGCGACAATCGCCGCTTCATGGCCTCGCTATCACGCGGCGCAAAGGTGCTGGATGTTTACAGCCATACCGGCGGCTTTGCGATTCCGGCAGCCATGGCGGGGGCGGGGTCGGTGACGGCGATCGACAAGTCGGCCCCGGCGCTGGCGCTGGCGGAACAGGCGGCCGAACTGAATGGTTGCGCGGATCGCTGCGGCTTCGTCAAGGCCGACGCCTTCAACGAGATGGAAAGACTGGCCACGGTAAACGCCCGTTACGGTGTTGTTATCGTCGACCCGCCGGCCTTCGTGAAATCGAAGAAAGATTTGAAGGTCGGTGTTAAGGCCTACCGCAAGATGATGCGCCTGGCCACGCGCTTGACGGCGCCCGGCGGTTATCTCTTCGTCGCCTCATGTTCACATCACATGACGGCGGAGCTGTTCGACGAGCAGATGCGCAAGACCCTGTCCGACGCCAATCGCACGGGGCGGATTTTGCGGCGCGAAGGCGCCGCACCCGACCATCCATTGCATCCCTTCCTGCCCGAGTCGGGCTACCTCAAGGCGCTGGCGTTACAACTCGATTGATCCTTGGTCGTCGCGCAGTCGTTCAGCGCCCAATCGTAACCACCGTCCGAAAACTCGTCGATATCGCCAATCGCGGCGGAAAGAGCCGGCGCGGCGTGGCGCCGGATAAAATCGACGATCCCGGCCTCGTTACCGAAATCATCGCCGTACCAGCTGAAAATGTCGGAAAGATAAAGCCTGCCATCGAATATCTTCGCGCCGCGGGGATGGTTCAGGTAGTCCCGCGTTGCCGCCTCCAGCATCGCCTCCACCTTGTCGGCGGTGAAGGCGGCGCGCATCAGGTTCGGACAGCCGATTGACGCGCAATTGACCGCGAAATGAATGCGGGGATCCTTCCAGATGGGCCTGAGGATGCGATGCTCGATATCGTCCAGCGACAGGGCCTCGCCTTCCACCTCAACCAGTTTCTTGCCCCAGGGGCCGTTGGAAAACCATCCGGATGAAATGTCGATATCGAGGATCGTCGCCACCGGATAATAGTCCAGCACCACGTCCACGGTCAGCGCATTGTACAGATTGACCCAGTAGGGAAACTGCTCGCGGCGGGAATAGCCGCCGATCGTCTCCGCCGCCAGCCCGGCGATATAAGCCTTGAGCTCCTGGCGGCCCTCGTCGCCCACCTCGCCATAGACCAGCCGGTTGACGCCGTCGGGCGCCGTTCTCACAAAGCGGCCGAGAAACCGGTCCCAGGGCGCATGGTCGATGGATGCGGTCGAATCGGGGACGTTCGCGGTCCAGCGCTCCCACAGGTCGGCGCTGGGCGCGGCCGCCGCCGGAGACATCGCGGGAAACGTCAGGCAAACGGCAATCGCCATAAATCTCAGCAACGGCATGCAATCGTTCTTCCAATTATTTGAACGGCCGCCTGAATTTTCCAGGCGACCGTCCAGGGTCACGGAGAGAGAGGTTGATAAAACGAAAATATCATTCGCCGCCACCACTGTCCGCGAGGCTCACCACACTGTGAATATCCGTGTCCAGCGGCAGCGAGAGACGAAACAGCGTTCCACTGGCGTCAGACGAAACCAGCGTCAGATCGCCCCCGTGCCCCTGCGCCAGTTCACGCGCGATGGCCAGGCCCAGCCCGGTTCCGCCGGCGCGCGCCGAACCCTCAAAAGGCTGGAACAGCTTTTCCAGCGCACGGGGCGGCAGGCCAGGGCCATTGTCGCGAATATCGATCTCCACGCCATTCGAGGCCGGCTTGCCCGATACGGTTATCCCGGTCGCGCCGGATTCCGCGGCATTACGACACAGATTGCCGAGGATGCGATGGACCTGATCCCGGTCACCATCGATCAGGAAGGCGTCGAGGGTCCGATTTTCGAACACGACCGGGCTTTCTTCCGGCGCTTCCATCGCCATTTTGATTTCGGCGACCAGCGGATGCAATTGAAACCGCTGGCGTTTGACCTCTTTCTCGGCACCCCCGGCATAGTCCAGTGTCTGGCTGCAAAGCGCGACCGCGCGCTCGATTGAGTTTATGACGACCGGCGCCAGCTTGCGGACTTCCGGGTCGTCGCTGCCTTCCAGCGAATCCGAAACCAGTAGCGCCGACGACAAGGCGCCGCGCAAATCATGATTTATCTTCGCCACCGCCGTTCCCAGCGCCGCCAAATGGTCCTTTTGGGTCAGCGCCGCGCGCAGCCCGTGCTGCATGGCGGCGAGTTGGCGTTCCGCCGTGCCGATTTCGTCGGTCCGCTTGCTGGGCCGGATAATGCGTCGTGCATCCTCGGGCTTTTCGCTGAAGGCGGTCATGCTTTCGGTAATGCGCCTCATCGGCCGCACCAGCATCCAATGCAGCGAAAAATAGACCAGCGTGGCGGTAACCAGCGAGATTACCACCGACAGCATTAATATCCGCCCGCCGAAACCCAGCATGTCGGCGCGCATCGGCGCCTCGTCCAGCACCAGTTCGATCTGGATCGCCTTATCGGCCGGCGAAGGCGACAACACCCGGATTACCCGGTTGTCGGCCTGGAAATAGACATCGAGCGCGTCATAGACCATTTCCCATGGCCCTTGATCCGCCAGATTGAAGGTCGCGTCGATATGCGGCGGCGCGGCGCCGTCGAGGACCAGCCGCGCACCGCCCCGCCGGACCATCACATTATGGGCGCCAATCTGCGACAAAAGTTCGGACTTCAGCATTTCGCCGACGGCGCGGTCCGGCGCGGCATCGAAGGCCAGCATGGCCAGATGCGCGGCATTCATCCGCGCCCCCAACCAATCGACACGGAACTTCGCCACCGAAGGGACGAAGATGAACACCTCCGTCAACATGACGAAGAATACGGTCAGAACAAGCAGACGTGCGGAAAGGCTGTGCATTCGTTTCAGGGATAGCTTCCCATGGGTTGCCGATGCGGCATTTTCGCGCACCGCCGATAGATTTCCGCCTTTGCGGCCTCTATTTCAAGGAAAATCAGGCTTATACCAAGGCTCGTTGATAATAACCCATATGATGGAGCTTTGCGACCCGCCGGGCAGGCGCGGCCTGCGGCGCGATGCACCCGCATCGGGCAAGGGCCGCACCGCACCCGGCGGGTCGCAAAGCTCCACCGGAGGCCGGTTTCCCTTGAC
>JADFVY010000086.1 GCA_015222795.1 Pseudomonadota bacterium
CGCCTGTTCAAGGCAGCGTTCATTGACCACCGGCAGCATGCCGGGCATCGCCGCGTCGACGGTGCTGACCTGGCTGTTCGGCTCGGCGCCGAACGCCGTCGAGGCGCCGCTGAACAGCTTGGCCTCGGAGATTACCTGGGCGTGGATTTCGAGGCCGATTACAACCTCCCACGATCCGGTGCGGCCCTCTAGCATTGTCATTTCCGTATTGTCCGTTGAATGTTTTCGTTTGTCGTTCCGCCGCTATCTCCCGGCAATAAAGCCCGGCATTGCCTGGAAATCCGCGGCCTCTTCCAGGCTCCGCGCCGCGCGCAGCACCGTTTCCTCGTCGAACGGCTTGCCGATAATTTGCAGGCCCAGCGGCAATCCCTCCGCCGACAGACCAGCCGGCACCGAAATGGCCGGAAGCCCCGCCAGCGATGCCGGCACCGTGAAAACGTCGTTGAGATACATGGCGATCGGATCGTCCATGTTCTCGCCCTGGCCAAAGGCCGCGTTCGGCGCCGTGGGGGCAAGGATCGCATCGACATGGTCGAATGCGTCCCGGAAATCCCCGGCGATGCGCGAGCGTACCTTCTGCGCCTTCAGATAATAGGCGTCATAATAGCCCGCCGACAACACATAGGTGCCGATCAGCACCCGCCGCTTTACCTCGCGGCCGAAACCTTCCGCGCGAGTATTCTCGTACATGTCCTGCAGAGTCTGGCCCGGAACGCGCAGCCCGTAACGCACGCCGTCATAGCGCGCCAGATTGGACGAGGCCTCGGCCGGCCCGACGATGTAATAGACCGCGAGCGCATATTTCGTATGCGGCAGGCTGATATCGACGATCTCGGCCCCGCCGGCCTTCAGCCAGTCGATGCCCTTGTCCCACAGCTTCGCGATTTCCGCCGGCATGCCGTCAATCCGGTATTCCTTGGGAATGCCGATGCGCAGGCCCTTGACGCCACCATCCAGCGCCGCCTCGTAATCGGGCACGGGCCGATCGACGCTGGTGGAATCCTTGGCGTCGAACCCGGCCATGCCGCCCAGCATGATGGCGGCATCGCGCACGTTGCGCGTCATCGGTCCGGCCTGGTCCAGCGACGAGGCGAAGGCCACGATGCCCCAGCGCGAACAGCGCCCGTAGGTGGGTTTCAGCCCGGTGATGCCGGCGAACGAGGCCGGCTGGCGGATCGAGCCGCCGGTATCGGTTCCAGTCGCCGCCAGCGCCGCGCGCGCCGCTACCGCAGTCGCCGAACCGCCGGACGAGCCGCCCGGCACCAGCTTGGTATCCGGATCGTCCTTCCGCTTCCAGGGGTTCTCGACCGCGCCGTAATAGCTGGTCATGTTGGACGAACCCATGGCGAATTCGTCCATATTGGCCTTGCCCAGCATCACCGCGCCGGCGCTGAACAGATTGGCCGTGACGGTGGATTCATAAGGGGGTTTGAAACCGTCCAGGATGTGGCTGCCGGCGGTGGTCAGCACCCCCTTGGTGCAGAACAGGTCCTTGATGGCGATGGGCAGCCCTTCCATCGCGCCCGCCTTGCCCGCGGCAATGCGCTTGTCGGATTCGGCGGCCATTTCAAGCGCCTTTTCCGGCGTCTCGGTGATGAAGGCGTTCAGCGGCCGCACCGCCTCGACCGCCTTCACATGCGCCTGGGTCAACTCAACGGACGTGAAATCGCCCTTGGCCAGCCCGTCACGGGCGGTGGCCAGGGTCAGGCCGGTCAGATCGCTGCTCATTCCATCACCTTGGGCACGGTATAGAAGCCCATCTCGGCCTCCGGCGCGTTGGCCAGCACGTCCTCGGCGCAATCGCCGTCGTTGATTTCGTCGGCGCGCCAGCGGGCCGCGATCTCGACGACCGACGTCATCGGCGCCACGCCGTCGGTATCGACCTCGGCGAGCTGTTCAACCCAGTCCATGATCGTCGAGAGCTCGCCCGCGAGCGGCTCCAGATCCTGTTCCGGCACATGGATTCGGGCGAGATGAGCAATCTTCGCCACCGTGGCCTTGTCGAGCGACATGTACGCCTCTTCACACTATCAAAATTCAGGTTCAGCCCCCCGGTTCGGGAGACCGCGCGGAAACTAGCACCGGGCATGCGCGCGGGCAAGTGGGGGATGCATTGCCCGAACCGCGCGCGGCGGCTAGGTTGCCGCTATCCCAACCAGCCGAAGGCCCCGCCCATGCCCATCGTTACCTTAGCCGAACTTCGCGAAGCCGTTCCGCGCGGGGCGCGGGTCATGGGGCTGGATTTGGGGTCGAAGACGATCGGGCTGGCGCTGTCGGACGGGGGCCTGAGCATCGCCTCGCCGCTGGTGACGCTGGCGCGCAAGAAATTCACCGCCGACGCGCTGGCCCTTAAAACCCTGATCGACGAGCATGGGGTCGGCGGACTGGTGCTGGGCCTGCCTCTCAACATGGACGGGACGGAGGGGCCGCGCTGTCAGTCGACCCGCCAGTTCGCGGTCAATTTGATGGAAAAGTTCGACATGCCAATCGCCTTCCATGACGAGCGGTTGTCGACGGCGGCGGTGGAACGGATGCTGATCGGCGAGGCCGACATGACCCGCAAGCGCCGTGGCGAGGTTGTCGACAAGATGGCCGCGGCCTACATCCTGCAGGGCGCGCTGGATATCAAGGCGCGGTAGGCCGCTTTAAGGTTGGGCGGCGGCGACGCTCTCGCCGGCGGCGACGCTACTCCCTAGCGCATTCTTCGACAGGCTCAGGATGAAGCCACCCGACCGCCCTCCAGGGAGCGGGCCTGACTCTTAAATAACGAAAAACACGATGACCCCGAAATGCGACAGGCTGCCGGTCAGGACGAACAAATGCCAGATCGTGTGATTGAACGGCAGGCGGTCCCAGGCATAGAACGCGAGGCCGCCGGTATAGGCGATGCCACCGATCAGCAGCAGGGCCGATCCACTCCACCCGATACTCGAGGTCACGGGCTCGGCCCAGGCGATGATCAGCCAGCCCATGGCGACATACAGCGCTATTCTCAGCCATTCGAAACGCCCGGCCGCGGAGACCTGCAGAACGATGCCGACCAGAGCTAGCCCCCAGATCGTCGTCAGCAGAAACCAGTCCGGCCCGCCCGACAGCGCCAGCAGCGCGAACGGCGTATAGGTGCCGGCGATCAAAATAAAAATCGTGCTGTGATCGAGAAACTTCAGAACCCGCTTGGCCTTGCCATGCGCGATGCCGTGATACAGCGCCGAGACAATATACAACATGACCAGCGACGAGCCGAATACGGTAACGGCCGCGACCGCCCATGGGTTGGGGCTGGCCATCGCCATCGCGATCATGGCAACCAGCCCGGCAATGCTGAGAACCGCGCCGACACCATGCGTCACGGTGTTGGCGAGTTCCTCGGCGAGAGATTGCGCCGGCGCCTCGGTCGGGTCGCGGTCGGTCATTTTTTATTGCTCTTTCTTTTCCACAAACCAAGTAACTGATTTGCCGGCGCTTGTAAATTAAATGGCCCCGCGCGCCGCCCTTTGCAAATCGCGCTCGATTGACGGGACCGCATGCCCGGTGCAGGGTGAAACATCGTTTCACACCGATAGTCAACCGATGCCGAACATCCTCGCCGCCCTTGCGCCCGTTTTCCTGCTGATCCTGTTCGGCTGGGGCTTGCGTCGCGGCGGCTGGTTCGGCGAGGCGTTCTGGGCCGATGTGGACCGGCTGGTGTTCTATGTGCTGTTCCCGGCCTATCTGGTGGTCCGCATCGCCGGGGCCGACCTGACCGGCATGCCGCTGGGACCGATGGGGCTGGGCGTTGCCGCCGGGTTGTTCGCCATGGCGGCGCTGGCCTTCCTGCTGAAACCACTGTTCGGGCTGGACGGGCCGGGTTTCGGCGCCGCCTTCCAGGGCTGCATGCGGCCCAATATCTATGTGGGATTCGCCGCCGCCGAGGCGCTGTTCGGGGTTGAGGGCGGCGTGCTGGCGGCGATCGTGGTGGCGGTGGGCACGCCGCTGGTCAATGTCTTCGCGGCGATCGTGTTGACGCAGTATGGCCCCGACGGTAGCGGCGGCTGGGCACGCGTCGGCGCGGCGCTGGCC
>JADFVY010000567.1 GCA_015222795.1 Pseudomonadota bacterium
CAGATGGGCCGGCCGATCTCGCAATCACCGGGCGAGGTGGCGGGCTTTGAAGAGCGCGCCCGCTATATGATCGAGGCCGCGCCGCGGGCGCTGGCCGATGTGGCGGTCGACCCGAAGCAGGGCTTCACCCGCTTCATCAGGCGCAAGCCGCTGGGCGTCGTGGCCGTGGTGGCGCCGTGGAATTTCCCCTATCTGACCTCGGTGAATTCGGTGGTGCCGGCGCTGATGGCGGGCAATGCGGTGGTGCTGAAACATTCGCACCAGACCCCGCTTTGCGCCGAACGCTATGCCCAGGCGCTGGAGGCCGCCGGCCTGCCCGAGGGCGTGTTCCAGGTCCTGCATATGAGCCACGCCAGCACCGAGAAACTGATCCAGGACGAGCGCATCGATTACGTCGCCTTCACCGGCTCGGTGCCCGGTGGCCATGCGATTCAGCAGTCGCTCGCCGGGCGTTTCATCGGTGCGGGGATGGAGCTGGGCGGCAAGGACCCGGCCTATGTTCGCGAGGACGCCGACCTGGCTTTCGCGGTCGAGAATCTGGTTGACGGGGCCTTCTTCAATTCCGGCCAGTCCTGCTGCGGCATCGAGCGCATCTATGTGCATGAGAGCCTGTATGACGGCTTCGTCGAGGGCTTCGTTGATCTGACGGCCAAGTACAAACTCGGCAATCCGATGGACACCGACACCAATATCGGCCCGATGGTGCGCGCCAGCGCCGCCGACTTCGTGCGCGGCCAGATCGCCGACGCGGTCAAGGCCGGCGCCCGCTCGCTGGTCGATCCGTCCGAGTTCCCCGCCGATGCGCCCGGCACGCCCTATATGGCGCCCCAGGTGCTGGTCGGTGTGGACCATTCCATGCGCGTCATGACCGAGGAAAGCTTCGGCCCGGTCATCGGCATCATGAAGGTGGCCTCCGACGGCGAGGCGGTGAACCTGATGAACGACAGCGAGTTCGGCCTGACCGCCTCGATCTGGACCAGCGACGCCGACGCGGCGATCGCGGTGGGCGACAAGGTCGAGACCGGCACCCTGTTCATGAACCGCTGCGATTACCTGGACCCGGCCCTGGCCTGGACCGGGGTGAAGAATTCCGGCCGCGGCTGCACATTGTCGGTCGTCGGCTACGAGAATCTGACACGCCCGAAGAGCTATCATCTGCGCGTGGCGGTATAAGTGTCGGATACCGGGCGACCTCATACTTCGAGACGCGGCTTCGCCGCTCTTCAGCATGAGGCTCCAACATTTGTGCCCTCATCCTGAGGAGGGTCGAAGGCCCGTCTCGAAGGACGAGGTCGCGCCGCCGCCGGCGCCATTCAGCTATTAGCTAACAGCAAGAAAAACAGGGAGTGCAACTATGACATTCGATCCCGCCGCCGTTTCCGGCAACTGGAACTACCCCACCAGGATGATCGTCGGCCCCGGCCGCATCTCGGAACTGGCGAATGCCTGCCGTTCGCTCGGCATGACCAGGCCGCTGCTGATCACCGATCCGGGCATCGCCGGGCTGCCGATGATCGCCGATGCCCTGGCCGCGAACAAGGCCGCCGGCCTGCCGACCGGCCTGTTCAGCGAGGTCAAGGGCAACCCGGTCGGGCGCAATGTCGAAGACGGCGTGCGCGCCTATCGCGACGGCGGCCATGACGGGGTCATCGCCTTTGGCGGCGGCAGCGGGCTGGACGCCGCCAAGGCGGTGGCGCTGATGGTCGGCCAGGACCGGCCGGTCTGGGATTTCGAGGATGTCGGCGACAACTGGACCCGCGTCAACGAGGCCGGCATGGCGCCCGTCGTCGCCGTGCCGACGACCGCGGGCACCGGGTCGGAGGTCGGGCGCGCCAGCGTCATCACCAACGAACAGACCCATGAGAAGAAGATCATCTTCCACCCGAATATGCTGCCGGCCGTGGTGATTTCGGACGCGGAACTGACCGTCGGCCTGCCGCCGCATATCACGGCGGCCACCGGCGTCGACGCCTTCGTCCATTGCTTCGAGGCCTACTGCGCGCCCGGCTATCATCCGATGGCCGAGGGCATCGCGCTGGAAGGGATGCGGCTGATCAGGGAATTCCTGCCCCGCGCCTATCGCGACGGCGGCGATATCGAGGCGCGCGGCCAGATGCTGGTGGCGGCCTCCATGGGGGCGACCGCCTTCCAGAAGGGATTGGGCGGGGTGCATTCCATCGCCCATGCGGTGGGCGCCATGTACGACACCCATCACGGCCTGACCAACGCGGTGCTGCTGCCCTATGTGATGCAGTTCAACCGCCCGGCGATCGAGGGACGGATGGGTTTGCTGTGCCACATGCTGGGGCTGAACGACACCGGGTATGACGCGGTGCTGGAATGGGTCATGAAATTCCGGGCCGAGCTTGGCATTCCCGGCACGCTGGCCGAGATCAAAGTGCCCGACGATCGCTCCGGCGATGTCGGCAAGCTGGCCGAATCCGACCCGTCAACTGGCTGCAACCCGCGCCCGATGAACGCCGCCGACATGGAGGCGGTATTCCTCAACGCGGTGCATGGACGGCTGTGATAGACTGGTCCCCCAAACATTAAGGGGATCGGTTTGCCAACACGATTCAGGGAAGGATGCTTGCTGGCCGGGCTGTTGCTATGGCTGCCCGCCGCCGCCCTGGCGCAGGAGAGTGCCCCGGCCGAACCCGGCCCCTGGGCCGTGACCTTCTGGGGCGCGTGGGGCACCGACGGCGATATCGAGGATATCCCCGGCATCGTCTCGAACTTCGAGGATAGCTGGCTCGCCGGCGTCGGCCTGACCCGCGAGATCGGCCGCATGGGCGATGACTTCGCCTGGGAGGTCGAGGCCATCGCGGCGCGCCATTTCGGCGAACAACAGCACTGGGAAGGCGACCTCGCGCTCGGCCTGCGCTGGACCGGCCCGTTCTGGCCCGGCAGCCTCGCGGTCTCGACCGGCATCTCCATGGCTTCCAGCCAGCCGGTTCTGGAAGAACGCGTCGATCCGCCGACGAAGAGGTTCCTGCATTTCCTGGGCATCGAAGCCGCCTTCTCCACCAGGGCCAACCCGGCCCAGGAATTCGTCCTGCGCCTGCATCACCGCTCGGCCGCCTACGGCCTCTATGGCACCGACGATGGCGGCTCCAACTTCGTCGCGCTAGGCTACCGCCGGCGCTTCTAAATCAGCCCTCGGGCTGCATCGTGAAGCACCAGGCCTCGCCTTCCAGCACGCTTTCGCCGGTCTGGCGGGTGATTTCGATCTGCAGTTGGGTGACCGGCTTTTCCGGGTGGACCTTCAGAACCTCGGCTATCGCGGTGATGGTGTCGCCGATATAAACCGGCCCGGTGAACCTGAAATCATGGCTCAGGAACACCGTGCCCGGCCCCGGCATGTCCATGGCGACCAGCGCGTTTAATAACCCGGTGGTCAGCCCGCCCTGCACGATCAGCCCGCCGAATTTTGTCTTGGCGGCAAAATCCGCGTCGAAATGCAGCGGGTTATAATCGCCCGTCATCTCGGCATACATATCCACATGCTTTTGCGTCAGCGTAAGGCTGCGCGTGGCCGTCTGGCCGACCTCGATGTCCATGATGTTCTCTCCCCTGTCTTTTAGTCGTGAACCCGTAACGATCCATCATACCGGCGTGATCGCGCGGGGCAAATCGGAATGCGGGGGGGCCTGCGAGTATCGGCCGAATGCGTCCGGTCGTTCGGGCCGGTTTGGGCATTATCTTGCCTGAACGACTTACAATGCGCGGAGGAGCATTATATTTTATAAAATATTTCAAATAGTTATAATACTGACCGTACAGAGGGCCTCGGCACGGGTAGTGCAAAGATAATTGCCGCACTACCGTGGTAACGATGGAGACCTACATGACTTGGAATCGAAATATTTGCGCATTCGCCGCCATCCCTGTTTATCTGGCGCTGCTGGCCGGCTGTACCCCGTTCGAACCGCCGCGATATGACGGCAAGATATCGAAGATCGAGCAACCGATCGAATTGCCGTCGGTTATCGAAGGGAAATTCACCTTTTCCGAAACCTCGCTGACAACGACCTCGGTGGTCGTCCAGATGTTTGCCGGCATATCGGCGACCGGGACCGGCAAGGTCCGCACCGAGGCGTCCGCCCAATCCTCGGTAAGCCCCGCCGGCGAGGGCTATGTCATGGCCATGATGTTCGACCATATCATCGCCAGGCCGGTCGGCGGCAAGGCCGAGTCCGAAGGCAAGTCGTTCAGGGTCGAGGACCTGGGCTATACCGGGTTTCTCGACGGTGAGGGAAAGATTGTCGCCTTCGATGTGGATGTGATGTCCGAAGGCTGGCTATCGATGGACGCCGAGAACAAGCAGATGGTTCAGGCCGAACTCGACGATTGGAAAAAGAGGCGCAAGCGCGACCCGGTGCTGCCCGAACGCATAGCCCCGGGCGAAGTGATCGATATCGACGTCAGCGATCTTTACTCCACCGACAACGACAAACTGCCGGCGGATTTCAAGCCCACGGGCAAGGCCACCTACCAATTCGCCGGAACCACGACCTATCGGGACCGCACTCATCTGGTGCTGGTTATCGAGGGCCAGATCGGCGGGGCCAGCAAAAAGGGAAAAATCAATGTGGCCGGCGAAATGGGCGGGTTCATGTTGATCGATATCGCCAATGGCGACCCGACCCATTGGGAGCATAGCGTTCGCGTGAAGGTGACAATCCCCAAAGGCACGGTAACGATCAGGGAAGAAACGCAAGGCGACCTGACGCGGCGCTACGAGTAGCGGCCGTCTACCCCGCGACCTCCACCACCACCCCCGCCTCGTCCAGCCGCTCGGCCAGGTCGGGCGGGGGCGGGGCGTCGGTTATCAGCATGTCGATGGCCTCGATCTCGCAGGCGCGGACCAGGGCGCGCTTGCCGAGCTTGCTGTGATCGGCGACCACGATGACGCGCTCGGCGGCCTCGATCAGGGCGCGGCTGAACTGGGCCTCGGCCATGTCGAAATCGGTCAGGCCGTCCTCGGCGTCGATGGCGCCTGCCGACAGGAAGGCGGTGCGCACCCGGAACTGGGCAACGAATTCCGCTGCAACCGGGCCCAGGCTTGCCCCGAGTTCCGCCTGCAATTCCCCGCCGGCCATGAAGACCCGGCTGGTCCCGGCCATAGTGCGTGCGATATCCAGCGAGTTGGTGACCACCGTCAGGTCGCGCCGGGCGGTCAGCGCGCGGGCGACATAGGCGGTCGTGGTGCCGGTATCGAAAGACAGCGTCTCGCCGTCCGCGATGTGGGCGGCGGCGGCGCGGGCGATTGCCTTCTTCGCGGCGGCGTTCTGGGACATGCGCTGGTCGAAGCTGGCCTCGTGCAGCGACCCCGGCAGGGTCGCCCCGCCATGAACCTTGCGCAGCAATCCCTGCGAAGCCATGCGTTTGATGTCGCGCCGGATGGTTTCGCCGGACACGTTCAGACTCCGGGCGAGGTCAGCCACCGAACAGGATCCGCTGCTGGTAATCTCGGTCATAATGGCGGTCTGGCGTGCGGTGCGGTGCATGGGCTGTGGCCCCGTTTGTGGAAAATTGTGGATTTGCTAGAGCAGCATCCGTACAAACGGAATCGCTTTGGGCGATTCCATTTGTACGGATAAAGCTGCTCGCCCCGTGATAAAGCGGGCAATTTTATCCGATCAAACAGAACCCGACCGGTTCTGTTTGATCGGATATTGCCCTAGTGTAATATTATGGCTTTTTGTGGAGTTTTGGCAATTTTTTCTTGAAATAGCCCGCGCATCGGTTTTCAATCATTCTCGGCGGCGTGGCTGACTTGGGGGCCGTCGCCACCGCCATGTGTCAAGCATGTATCAAGTCCCGCAAGGGGCCGCCTGTAAAAAGGCATAACTGGGAGACGAAAAAATGTTCAATCGCATGAAAACCGCCGTCATCGGCGGCGTCGCGGCTGCGTCGCTGGCCTTTTCGGCCGCGGCCTGGGCCGATGTGGAATCGAAAGACCCGATCAAGCTTACCCTGCATGACTGGACCGGCCAGTTGCTGACCACGAATATTATGGGCGAGGTTCTGAAAAAGGCCGGCTACAACATCGAATATGTGCAGGCCGATTATATCGCACAGTTCGCGGGCCTGGAATCGGGCGATTTGCATATCGCCATGGAGATGTGGGAAACCACCGGCAAGCAGCCCATGGACGCCAGCCTTGCGACCGGCAATACCGTCGATCTGGGCGAGACCGGCATGGATGCCAAGGAAGAGTGGTGGTATCCGCTTTATATGAAAGAGAGATGCCCGGGCCTGCCCGACTGGAAGGCGCTGAACAAATGCGCCGAGGCATTCTCCACCCCGGAAACCGCGCCTAAGGGCCGCTATCTGGGCGGGCCGGTAACCTGGGCCGGATTCGACGACGAGCGGGCCGAGGCGCTGGGGCTGAACTTCGAAGTGGTTCATGCCGGCACCGACGCGGCGCTGTTCGCCGAACTGGAATCCGCCTATCAGCGCAAGGCGCCGGTCCTGCTGTGGGTTTATGCGCCGCATTGGGCGGTGGCGAAGTTCGAAGGCGAATGGGTAGAGTTCCCCGAATATACGGACGCCTGTTACGAGGATCCGAAATGGGGCAGCAATCCCAACATGGCCTATGACTGCGGCAAGCCCTTCGGCTGGATCAA
>JADFVY010000568.1 GCA_015222795.1 Pseudomonadota bacterium
CTTCGAGACGGGTCTTTGACCCTCCTCAGGATGAGGCTTCAACGTTTGTGCCCTCATCCTGAGGAGCCCCGAAGGGGCGTCTCGAAGGACGAGGTCGCGCCAACCCCAGCATCAAGCCAACAAGGAACACCGCCATGGAAACCGTCAGCTTCACCCGCATGGAAGACGGCACTCGGGAAGAATACGAATACCTCACCGAGATGGAAACAGAATACGCCAACGATGCCGCCGACCGCGTCCTCGACTATTTCCGCGGGCTGGACCAGACACTGGAGGGTTACACCATCACCCGCCAGCAGCACGGGCTTCAGTCGGCGACCCGCGCCGTGCGCGACGGCGCCAGCGAGGAAATGGTGGTCGCCACCCTGCTGCATGACATCGGCGACGCGCTGGCCTCGAACAATCACGGTGAATTCGCGGCCTCGATCCTGCGCCCTTACGTGTCCGAGGAAACATACTGGATCGTCAAGCATCACGGCATTTTTCAGGCTTACTACTACGCCCACCACATGGGCGGCGACCGCAACGCCCGCGACCGCTACCAGGACCACCCCTGCTACCAGGCCACCATTGATTTCTGTCACAAATGGGACCAGACCTCGTTCGACCCGGATTACGACACGATGACGCTGGAAGAATTCGAGCCCATGGTAAGGCGGATATTCGCGCGGGAGCCGTTTCAGTACGACAGGAAGTAGGGGCGGGTTATTCCGCCATCTTGATCTTCGCCCGCAGTTCCTCCGCCACTTGCTCGGCCTCGGTGATTTGTTTGAGGCTCATTTTGCCGGCCAATTCTTCGAGAAGGTCCGGGGCGTCCTCATCCGCGCCCTCGGCCGCCAGCAAAGCCAAGGCGCGGGCCTGAACGAGGTCGCGCTCGACGCCCAGTCCTTCGTCGTAGGCGCATCCCAGCAAATACTGAGCGCGAGCGTTACCCTGATCCACAGCCAATCGGCACCAACGCAAGGCTTCCACGTCATCTTTGTCGACGCCTTGGTTATTCGCATACATGATGCCCAGATTGCACAGCGCACCACCGTGCCCCTGCTCTGCCGCAAGGTGATACCAGCGCATGGCTTCGCCATCGTCCTGCGCAACGCCAAGTCCTTCATGAAGCATGAAGCCCAGCGAGCATTGCGCGTCGGGGTCGCCCTGGTCGGCCGCCAGCTGATACCAGTGCGCGGCCTCCGCATGGTCCTGCGTGATGCCCTGCCCTTCGTCATACATCTGGCCGAGATTATACTGAGCACCACCGTGCCCCTGCTCCGCCGCCTTTCGATACCAGCGCACCGCCGCGCCCTTGTTCTGCTCGATGCCCTGGCCATCATCGTACAACACCCCCAGGGAGTTCTGCGCCTTTGGATGCTCCTGTTCGGCCGCCATCCGGTACCAGCGCGCGGCCTCTTCATAATCTTGTTCAACGCCCTCCCCGTATTCATACAGGGTGCCCACATTGTATTGACCCGTGGCGTCGCCTTGATCGGCCGCCGCGCGATACCAGCGCATGGCCTTCACAATGTCCTCTTCGACACCCCAGCCGTTATCGTACATCATTCCCAGATTGCACTGGGCCCACTCGTCGCCAGCTTCCGCCAGCGGGCGCAGTTCGGCGATCGCGGCCTCATGGTCACCGCGTTCGTATGCCTCGTCCGCGCGGTCCCGCGCCTGGTCCGTATCCTTATTCAGCGGCATTTCCTGTCCTCCGTGGCTCACTCCCCCACCGGGCTCACCAGATATCCCGCCTGCTCCAGCAGGGCCAGCAGGCCTTCCTCGCCGGGCAGGTGCAGGGCGCCGACGGCGATCAGGGCGTTGCCCTGGTCCAGCAGTCCGGTTATGCGCTCGGCCATGCGGTAATTGCGCTCCTGGATCAGGCGGGTGATGAAAGTATCCATCAGTTCGGGCGAATCCGTCGGCGGCAGATCCATCGCCGCGTCGTACAGCCCGCCGATGTCGCCGGCCAGCCAAGCTTTGCGGAGTTCGTTGATTTGCGCCTCGGCCTGGGGCTGCATCTCCAGCGTCATATCCAGCATCGTCAACTGGTCGGCCTCGCTATAGTCTGCGAACAGCCCCAGTTGCTCTTCCACTGTCTCGATGCCGTACACCGGGATGCCGCGTCCCTCCGCGTGCAGGCGCAGAACATTGTCTAGAATCGGCGCGCCGGTGGCCTGGCGCCGCATTTCCGACGGCGGTACGCTGAAGATCATGCTCGCCGCCCAGGGCCGGAATCGCTGCAGCGCCTCGGGCGGGAAGCCGTAGACGGCGCCGACGGCCTGGATCCGGGCCATGCGCTCCGGCCCGGCGATATCGCCCAGCGTTCGCCCGTCGTTCAGCATCATGGCCTGGCCCATGGTCGCCATTACGGCGTCGTCCATCACCAACTCCACGGTTACGCTATCGACCCTGTCCATCACCTGGGCCAGCGCCGGCCAGGGTGTCGCGATGGCCGGATCGGCCGAATGCATCGTGCCCACCAGGTAAGAAGGCGCCGCATCCGCCGCCTCCACCATCCACAGCCGACCCTGCGAATAGGGCTCCCGCGCCGACGCCGGCGCGGCGAGAAACCCAAGTGTCGAGAAAAACAGCGCGGCGGCCAGGATTGACGGGCGGGCGTAACGGTTGAACTGACGGGTCATGGTGGCGGTCTCCACAAGTTTCTGGCTGCGCGAATATTTCCACGGAAACCCTACCATTGGATTAACGCCGCCGGTTGAACAGCACCACTTCCAATATCC
>JADFVY010000569.1 GCA_015222795.1 Pseudomonadota bacterium
ACAGTCCGTTCCATTATCGCCGTGTTGAACTGTACCGACAACACCTCGCCGAATCGATCGACGACAAGGCCGGGCAACCCGTCCGCCTCGGCATGGACCAGCCGGTAAAAGGGCGCGTCGAACAACCGCTCGCGCAGATTCAGGCATTGCCGCAGCCTGCCCGTCAGCCAGGCGACGTCGATCGCGGTTTTCGGTCTGCGGTCGATCAGCCGCGCGGCGATCAGGGAATGCGGATTGAACCCGGCGACGCCGACCGCCTCGCCCGAATCGCTCGCCAGCACGACGAGGCTGCCCGGTGGCAGGGCCTTCGCCTCGGCGTTCATGTCCAGTTCGTTGGAAAAGGCCCAGGGATGTCCCCCTGCGACGCGTTTATGGCGGCCCGGCAGAATCCGGACTTGCGGGTATGTGTTGCTCATGATGGCGACAGTTAGGGTGGTCGGCCGTTTTGCGCAAGGTCTATTCCTCAGCGGCCCACCGCTACGCCCTCGCGCCGGGGGTCGGCCCCGCCATACAGCTTCCCGTTTTCGACCAGAATGACATGCAAGCCGCTGTTTAGTTTCCGCACTTTAATTTTGTGTCCGAGATCTTCCAGCCCAACCTTCAGTTCGTCGAAAAAGGCGCCCTCTTCCAGATCGACCGTGCCGTTGCGGCTGACCACATGTCCCCTTGTCACGGCCCATTGCGGGTCAAGTTTCCAATCCAGAACCCCCATCACCGAGCGGGCCGTGTAATTGATGATCCGGCTGCCGCCGGGCGACCCGGTGACCATGCGCAGGCCCCCTTTCGGTCCCAGAACGATGGTCGGCGCCATGGACGAGCGCGGGCGCTTGCCCGGCTCCACGCGGTTGGCGACCAACTCGCCGTCTTTTTCCGGGCTGAACGAAAAGTCGGTCAACTGATTGTTCAACAGGAAGCCGCGCACCATCATGCGCGACCCGAAGGCGCTTTCGATCGAGGTCGTCATGGAAACCGCGTTGCCCTTGGCATCGACGATGCTGAAATGGCTGGTGGAGGGAATCTCCAGCGTTTCGCCAGGGACGAGCAGTTCGGTCTTTTTTAACGGCGGTTCGCCGGCGGCGGTCCGGCCCATTGTTTTTTCGACATCGATCAGTCCGCCGCGCTCCCTGAGGTAATTGGGGTCCAGCAGACCCTCGACCGGCACGGACACGAAATCGGAATCCGCCATGTATAGCGCACGGTCGGCATAGGCAAGACGGGCCGCCTCGATGAACAGATGTTCGGCTTCGATGGAGCCTGGAATCATCTCGCCTACCGCGAAGTTTTTCAAAATGCCCAGGATCATGCCGATGGTCAGCCCGCCCGAACTTGGCGGCCCCATGCCGCAGACTTTGTTGGCCCTGTAGTTCACGCAAACCGCCGGACGGGTCTTCGCCTCATAGATGCCGAGGTCGGCAATACTCAATCGGCCCGGGATATCTGCGGCATCGTTCACCGTGCTTACAATGTCGCGTGCGATGCCGCCGAGGTAGAACGCGTCGGCCCCGCCTTCGGCAACGGCCCGCAGGGTCGCCGCGTATTCGGGATTTTTGAGGATATGGCCGACCGGCAGCGGTTCCCCCGCTTCGGTGTGGAAATAGGCGGCGGTCGCCGGATAGCGCTTCAGATGCTTGTCCCTGGCGATCAGTTCGCTAAGCCTCGGCGATACCGCAAAACCCTCTTCGGCCAGCCGGACCGCCGGTTGGAACAGTTGCGCCCAGGGCAGCCTGCCATGTCGGCGGTGCGCCATTTCCAGCATGCGCGGCACGCCAGGGACGCCGACCGCCCGGCCGCCGACCACCGCATCCCAGAATTTCATATTTTTGCCGGCGGCGTCGAGGAACAGATCCGGGGTCGCCGCGGCCGGGGCGGTTTCGCGCCCGTCGAAGCTTTTGATCTTTTTGCTGGCGGCATCGTAATACAGCATGAAGGCGCCGCCGCCGATGCCGGAACTTTGTGGTTCCACCAGACCCAGGACCAATTGTATCGCGACCGCGGCGTCCACCGCGCTGCCGCCGGCTTCCAGGATTTCGATTCCGGCCTCGACCGCAAGCGGGTTGGCGGCGACGACCATGAATTTGTTTGATTCAACAGGTCTCGGAGCCTGCGCGAATGCGCCCGGCGACAAAAGGACGATGGCTGTAAGGATAGTCAGGGAACGGAACAGGTGGGGCATGGTTCAATACAACTGGCGATTCAAGGAGACCGCCATGTTATAAGACCTTACGGCCTATCGGAAGCCGTCAAACGATCATTTTTTAGAAATGTTCACTTTTTATCGACAGGCCTGCACAACGCCACCGAGGCGAGCCGGTAACCCGCGCCGCGCAACATGCTGACCGTGCCTTCCACCGGCTGCGGGCCGCGGCCGGCTTCCTCGGGAAGGTCGACCTGAACCGCAACGCAATCGTTGTCGCGCGCCTTGTCGATCATCGAATCGATCATGCGGTCCATGATGCCGGCGGAATCGTATAGATTGGCAGTGACGAGATTGCTGACTTTCAACACCCGGCCATGCTGGATGTCGGTTTCGACTTCATGGCAATAAATGCCGTATATATATCCGTCCGGGTTTTGCGCGGACATGACGCCCGTGTCCTTTGTCTCCACGCGCTGACCGCCGCAGAGGTCCTCGGCGTAACCCAGCCATTGGTCAAGAGTCAAATGGGGCACGGCATTCTGGACCAGCGGATAGGCTTGCAGGGCTTGCCCTTCTCCCAGAGGTTTGACCACATATCGTTTGGACATCTCAGTCACGTTACCTTGCCATTGTTCCACGTTTCGGGGCCGGATCGAAAGAATCGAAACGATCCTGCGATGGGTGGCATAATGACGTCAGGGCGCGATACAGTCTTTGACCTAAATCAATGTGCAGTGCACAATGCAATGGTCTTATTGCGTCCAGGCGGCGAATTGCGTCCAGGCGGTAAAGCGTGCGACGCGATGACGCTGCGACGCAATAACCCATGGCGGGGATTGCAATAAACTGGTTTCAAATGAAACGGTTCCGCGTAATGTGGAACCGCGAATAAATGCGGTTTGGGAGATCATGTTATGACAGCAGTGGCGGTCGATGACGAATTCGCCGCGATGACCGGCTATAACGAGGCCGTCATCAAGAAATTCACCGTAGCCACGGTGTTTTGGGGGGTTGTCGGTTTTTCGGTCGGCGTGCTGATTGCGCTGCAACTGGCTTTCCCGGTGCTCAATATGGGGCTGGAGTGGTTCAGTTTTGGCCGTCTTCGGCCGGTCCATACCTCCGGGGTGATATTTGCGTTCGGCGGTAATGCGCTGTTTGCGACGTCGTTTTATGTGGTGCAGCGAACCTGCCGGGCGCCGTTGTTCGGCGGTCCCGCGCTGGCGACCTTTGTGTTCTGGGGATACCAGATATTTATCGTCATGGCGGCGCTGGGCTATGTGCTGGGCATCAGCCAGGGCAAGGAATACGCCGAGCCCGAATGGTATGTCGATTTGTGGCTCACAATTGTCTGGGTTGCCTACCTGGTGATCTACCTGGGCACCCTGGCGACCCGCCGCGAGCCGCATATCTATGTGGCGAACTGGTTCTATCTAGCCTTTATCGTAACGGTCGCGGTTCTCCATATTGTCAATAACGCCACCATCCCGGTGTCTCTGTTCGGGGCGAAGAGCTATATCCTGTGGTCCGGCGTCCAGGACGCGCTGATCCAGTGGTGGTACGGCCATAACGCGGTGGGTTTCTTCCTGACCGCTGGTTTCCTGGGCATTATGTATTACTTCGTGCCCAAGCAGGCGGGGCGGCCGGTTTATTCCTACCGGCTGTCGATCGTGCATTTCTGGTCGCTGATCTTTCTCTATATCTGGGCCGGGCCGCATCATCTGCATTACACGGCGCTGCCCGACTGGGCGCAAACGCTCGGCATGACTTTCTCCATCATGCTGTGGATGCCGTCCTGGGGCGGCATGATCAACGGCCTGTTTACCCTGTCGGGCGCCTGGGGCAAGCTGCGCACCGATCCGGTGCTGAAGCTGATGGTAACCTCGCTCGCCTTCTATGGCATGAGCACCTTCGAGGGGCCGGTAATGTCGATCAAGACGGTGAACGGCTTGTCGCACTACACCGACTGGACCATCGGCCACGTCCATTCCGGCGCCATGGGCTGGGTCGCCTTCATCACCTTCGCCGCGATGTATTTCCTGGTGCCCAAATTGTGGAAGCGAGAGCGGCTTTACAGCGTGCGCCTGGTCAATACCCATTTCTGGATCGCGACCATCGGCATCGTCTTCTACATCACCTCCATGTGGGTTTCCGGCATCATGCAGGGCCTGATGTGGCGGGCTTACGACTCGCTCGGGTTTTTGCAGTATTCCTTTGTCGAGACCGTCGCGGCGATGCATCCCTACTATCTGATCCGGGCGCTGGGCGGGGTTCTGTTCCTGATTGGGGCGCTGATCATGACTTACAATCTGTGGCAAACGATCAAGGGTAACGTCCGTGACGAAAAACCCTTCGGTCTTCCGCAGACCTGACGGGGGGGAGGCGCAAAATGTTTATCAAACATTCGACGATCGAGAAAAAACCATTCCTTCTGCTGGTGCTGATCATCATCACCATTTCCATCGGCGGGCTGGTTGAAATCGTGCCACTTTATACGGTCGAGACCACCATCGAGCGGGTGGAGGGCGTGCGTCCCTACACCCCGCTGGAGCAGATGGGCCGCAATATCTATGTCCGCGAGGGTTGTTATCTCTGCCATAGCCAGATGATCCGGCCCTTCCGCGACGAGGTGGAGCGCTACGGCCACTACAGCCTGGCGGCGGAAAGCATGTACGACCATCCCTTCCAGTGGGGCTCCAAGCGAACCGGGCCCGATCTGGCGCGGGTCGGCGGCAAATATTCCAACGAATGGCATGTCGCCCATATGGTGGACCCGCGTTCGGTGGTGCCGGAATCGATTATGCCCACCTATCCTTTCATGACGCGCGACCTGGACGTCGACGACGTTCAGGCTCATCTGGAAACATTGCGCATGGTAGGCGTTCCCTACAGCGACGAGATGGTCGCCAGCGCGGTGGCGGATCTGGCGACGCAGGCCGATCCGGAGGCCGACCATGACGGGCTGTTGGCGCGCTATCCGAAGGCGGTGGTGGGTGACTTCGATGGCGACCCGGCGCGGGTAACCGAATTGGACGCCCTTATCGCATACATGCAGATGCTGGGCACGCTGGTCGATTTCGCCGACGTCGATCCGTCCAGTCTCGAGCAATAGGAGGAGTTCCATGACAATATTGACGGAACTGTCCGAAATCGCCCGCGCCTTTTGGGGCTTGTGGCTGATGATCCTGTTCGTCGGAATCGTTGCCTGGGCGATGTGGCCATCGCGTAAACGCAGCGAGGCAATGCACGATGCCGCTATGATCCCGTTTCGCGATGACGACGATCCCGCCAACATCGAGACCCGTTAAGGAGAGCACGCAATGGCTACAGAAACGGAAAAAGACTCCGTAACGGGGACCGAGACCACGGGTCATGAGTGGGACGGCATCAAGGAGCTGAACTCACCCCTGCCGAAATGGTGGATCATCATTTTCTGGCTGTGTGTTGCATGGTCGGGGCTCTACTACATCGTCTATCCGACGTTTCCCGGCTGGGACGGACTCTGGGAATATACCGCCCGCAAGGACTTGGACCGGCAGATGGCGGCGCTTCAGGCCGACCGCGCAATATGGCTGGACAAGCTGTCCGCTGCCTCGATGGACGACATCAAGAAGGACGGTGACCTGCTGGCCTTCGCAATGGCCGGCGGCCGCGCCTCTTTTGCCGACAATTGCGCGCCATGCCATGGTTCCGGCGCCGCCGGCGGGCCGGGCTATCCGAACCTGCTCGACGATTCCTGGATCTGGGGCGGTACGCTGGACGATATCCAGACTACCGTCGCCCACGGCGTCCGCTGGGCGAAGGATGACGACACGCGCGTTTCGGACATGCCGCGTTTCGGCGTTGACGAATTGCTGGACAAGACCCAGATCAATGAGGTCGCGGACCATGTTCTTTCGCTGACCGGCGGCGCCGCGGCGACCGAAGCCGGGGCGGAAATCTTTGCCGAGAATTGCGCCGGCTGCCATGGCGAGTCGGGCGAAGGCATGGCCGAACTCGGCGCGCCGCGACTAAGCGACGCAATCTGGCTGTATGGCGGAGACAAGGCGACCCTCGTGGAAACGATCAGCAAAGCCAGGGGTGGCGTGATGCCGGCCTGGGGTGGCCGCCTCGACGAGGTGACCGTCAAACAGCTCGCGGTCTATGTGCATTCGCTGGGTGGCGGCCAATAATACCAAGGCTCGCTGATAAAGACTCATGTGACCGGTTTCCCATGGTCGCTCGTCAGGCGCGTTTCGCGCCGTGGTGCGCGCACCACAAGCGGAGCGCAACGCCGCGAGCGGTCATGGGAAACCGGCCTCCAAGTCCCATCACATGGGTCTTTATCAGCGAGCCTTGGTAAAAGATATGACCGGTGGGCCGATGGACACTCTCCCTTCTTCGCTGGGCAAGACCGCGAAAGCGGGCAATGCCGACGATCAGCCGCTTTACGCCAATCGCGCCCGTATATACCCGCAGAAGGTAGCGGGGCCTTTTCGGCGCTTTAAGTGGGCGGTGCTGATCCTGCTGCTTGCCATCTATTACCTGGCGCCCTGGCTGCGCTGGGACCGCGGCCCCGGCGTGCCAGACCAGGCGCTGCTGATCGACATGCCGGCGCGCCGCGCCTATTTCTTCTTTATCGAGATATGGCCCCAGGAAATTTATTACCTGACCGGTCTCCTGGTTCTGGGGGCCGTGGGGTTGTTCCTCGTTACCTCGTTGTTTGGGCGTGTCTGGTGCGCCTATACCTGTCCGCAGACGGTCTGGACCGACCTGTTCATGTGGGTCGAAAGCCTGGTCGAGGGCGACCGTAACGCCCGCATGCGGCTGGACAAGGGACCCTGGACCGCCGAGCGCATCGTCAAGAAAGTCGCAATACATTCCATCTGGATCGTTATCTCGGCGCTGACCGGCGGCGCATGGGTGATGTATTTCACCGACGCGCCGACCCTGGTCGTCAATCTTCTGAACTTCCATGTGACCAATGCGGTGCTGTTCTTCATCGCCATGTTTACGGCGACGACTTATTTGCTGGCCGGAATCGCCCGCGAACAGCTCTGCGTCTATATGTGCCCCTGGCCGCGCTTCCAGGCGGCGATGTTCGACGAGGAAACGCTGACCGTCACTTACGAGGACTGGCGCGGCGAACCTCGCGGCAAGCATAAGGCCGGCGACAGTTGGGAAGACCGCGGTCATTGCGTCGATTGCCTGCAGTGCGTGAATGTCTGCCCCACCGGCATCGACATCCGTGATGGCAGCCAGCTTGAATGTATCGGTTGCGGCCTGTGCATCGACGCCTGCAACCGGATCATGCGGCGGCTCGACCTGCCGCAAGGGCTGGTCCGGCTGGATACAGTCAGCAACCAGGCCGCGCGGGCCGAGGGAAAATCGGCCCCCTTCCAACTGCTGCGGCCGCGTACTCTTGTTTATGCGGGAATCCTGTCAATGGTCGTCGCGTTGATGGTGTTCGGGCTGACCACTCGCTCTACCCTGGACGTCAATCTGCTGCGTGACCGCAATCCGTTGTTCGTGACCCTGTCCGACGGAACCATCCGGAACGGCTACACCTTCAAGATCATCAACCGCCTCCGCGCCGACCGGGAATTCATTCTCACGGTCAGCGGGATCGAGGGGGCAACGCTTGGCGTGCTGGGCGGGTCGACGGGCTCCCGCGCCGCCGTGTTCTCCACCAAGCCCGATCGGGTTGAAACTTACCGCGTCTTTATCACCGCGCCGCGCCAGTCGCTGACCGGCGAGTCGACCGATATCAGTTTCGTGCTTGAAGAGGACGCGATGGAAAATAGTGAGAACGTGATCCAGGACACCGTTTTTATGGGGCCGAAGAAATGAGTGTTTCGCCCGGCAACGAGCAGGCGCCGCAGCGCGACCTCTGGATTCCCTGGCTGATCGTCGCCGGATTCGTGCTGGTGATTCTGGTCAACGGGGTCTTGGTCTATTTTGCCATGACCAGCTTTACCGGGCTGCAGACCGAGGGCCATTACCAGCGTGGCCTGGATTACAATGAGGTGCTGGCCGGTGACCGCGCCCAGGATGCGTTGGGTTGGGCGGTCGTCATCGAATTCGACGAAGCCGGCGACGACCGGGGCAGGCTGTCGGTCCAGGTCGCCGACAAGGCCGGCAAACCACTGAACGATGCCGGCGTGTTGGTCCGGCTGGTGCGGCCGGTTCAGGCCGGGTATGACATGGACGTGACATTGACGGCGGCCGGCGACGGACTCTATGCCGCCGATGTTGAATTACCCTTGCGAGGACAATGGGACCTTCTGGCGCGGATCAGGCATCCATCGGGCAACTACAGCACGGCGAAACGGTTCGTCGCGCGGTAGAATCCTGCCGCCATTGCGGCGAGCCGCTTGGCGATGGTTTAGCGGGGGAATTTTGCTGTCCGGGCTGCGCCGCCGCCTTTGAAATTGTGCGCGGACTGGGGCTGGAATCATATTATCGCCGCCGCGTGCTGGATGCCGATACGCGCGCTATCCGTCCCGACGGCGCGCCGCCTCGCTTCGATTTCGCTCCCTACGTCACCACTCAGCCGGATGGCGACAGCAGCGTGACGCTGGCGATCGACGGGCTGCATTGCGCGGCCTGCGTCTGGCTGATCGAATCTGTTTTGTCGCGCCTGCCGGGCGTGGTGATGGGGCGGGTCAACATGACCACCAGGCGGCTGCGTCTTGTCTGGCGGCCGGGCGAGACAGACCCGCAAGATCTGGTGGCCCGGATCGTCGCGCTGGGTTACCGGCTGACGCCTTTCGACGAGGCCGCCGCCGACGATGCAGGCGCGGCCAGGCTGCGGGCCTTGCTGCGCGCCATGGCGGTGGCGGGATTCGCCGCCGGCAACATCATGCTGCTGTCGGTATCGGTCTGGGCCGGGAATGCCCAGGATATGGGCCCCGCGACCCGCGATCTGATGCACTGGATTTCGGCGCTGATCGCGATACCGGCCATAGCCTATGCCGGGCAACCCTTCTTCCGGCCGGCGCTGGCGGCGCTTTCGGCGGGGCGCGTCAATATGGATGTGCCGATCTCTCTGGCGGTAATCCTGGCGACCGGAATGAGCCTGGTGCAAACCGCCACCAGCCAGCCGCATGCCTGGTTCGATTCGGCCGTGACGCTGTTGTTCTTCCTGCTCGCCGGGCGTTATCTGGATGCGCGTTCGCGTGGGCGGGCACGCAGTGTCGCCGCCAATTTGTTGGCGCTAAGGGTGCGCGCGGTGACCGTGATCGACGACGACGGCGGCGCGCGAGTAATCGCCCCGGCCGAGGTAAAAACCGGCATGACCGTGCTGGTCGCAACCGGTGAGCGGGTCCCGGTGGATGGCCGGATTACCTCCGGCGCGTCGGATGTCGACACTGCCGCCATCACCGGCGAATCGATCCCGCGGCCCGCCCGCCCCGGCGATCGGGTGCTGGCGGGAACCGTCAACCTGACCGGGCCATTGCGTATCGTGGTGGACTCGGTCGGCGAGGATACCATCCTGGCGGAGATCCTGCGGCTGGTGGAAAACGCCGAGCAGGGCCGCGCGCGCCATGTGGCGCTGGCCGACCGGGTGGCGCGGCTTTATGCGCCGGTCGTCCACACCCTTGCCCTGGCTACTTTTATCGGCTGGCTGATGCTCGGCGCCGGCTGGCAGGCATCGCTGCTGGCCGCCATCGCGGTGTTGATCATCACCTGTCCCTGCGCCCTGGCGCTCGCGGTGCCCGCCGTTCAGGTCGCCGCCGCCGGGCGGTTGTTGCAGGTTGGCGTCCTGGTCAAGTCCGCGACCGCGCTGGAGCGGCTGGCCGAGGCCGATACCATTATCTTCGATAAGACCGGCACTCTGACCCAGGGGCGACCGGTGCTGCTGCGCGATGGCGGCTGGTCGGAAAGCGATCTGGCCGAGGCCGCCACATTGGCCGCCGCCAGCCGGCATCCGCTGGCCCGCGCCCTGGCTGCCGCCGTGGCTAGCGCCGCGCCCGCCGAAGACGTTGAGGAAATCCCCGGCTCAGGCCTTCGGCACGGCAAGACCCGGCTGGGCAGCCGTGACTGGTGCGGCGCCGGCCCGACGGGAGAGGCGGACGGCCCCGAGCTTTGGTTTTCCCGGCCCGGCAAGCCACATTTGCACTTTGCCTTTAGCGACGAACCGCGTCGCGATGCCGAAGAGGTAATAGCGGCCTTGCTGCGTCTTGATTATCGGGTCGAACTGCTTTCCGGCGACCGGCCGGTGGTGGCCGGCGCCATGGCGGGGCGACTGGGGATCGCCCATTGGCGGGGCGGCTGCACGCCGGCGGGCAAGGTGGCCCGGCTTCGGGAACTCGCGGCGGGGGGGCATCGGGTTTGCATGGTTGGCGACGGGCTGAATGATGCGCCTGCATTGGGCCTGGCCCATGTCTCGCTGTCCCCGGCGGATGCCGCCGAGATCGCACAGAACGCGGCGGACGCGGTGTTCCAGGGTGACCGGTTGGGCCCGGTGCTGGAATTATTGACGGTGGCGCGGCGGGCGCGGCGTCTGGTGCTGCAAAATCTCGGCCTTGCGTTTGCCTATAACGTGGCGACCATACCGTTGGCGATGGCCGGGCTGGTCACGCCATTGATCGCGGCGGTCGCCATGTCGGGTTCGTCGATTCTGGTGGTCGGCAATGCCATCAGGCTGGGCCGGGTGGCGCGCCGATGAACGCGCTGCTCTATCTGATACCGATAGCGCTTGGGTTAGGCTTGCTGGGCCTCGGGGCGTTCCTCTGGGCGCTGAAATCGGGGCAGTTCGACGATATGGAAGGGTCGGCCAACCGAATCCTGTTCGATGATGACCCGCCGGAGAGCGATGATGACCCGCCGGAGAGCGATGATGACTAATTCTGCCATCTTTGGTAGAATGCGACAAATCAGTCCTTGCCACAAGGTGGTAGGCGAGCCTAGACTCTACCCCTAGAGACGGGATTATTGATTACAGGCAATTTTTTATGGGCCTCGGCGAACCTAAAAAGTGCCCGGCATCCGAAACGGCGGACCATGTAAGCCCTTGCGCGGCCTGCGCGGTGCGCGACATGGCGTTTTGCGGCGTCCTCAACGAAGAGGAAATGCCGCGGCTGCTTTCGATACTGCAAACGTCGAATATCGACCCGCATGGGCCGATCATCGACGAGGGCGAGCCGGCGGACTATCTGTTCAATCTCACCCAGGGCGCGGTGAAGCTATACAAGCTGCTGCCCGACGGGCGGCGTCAGATCACCGGCTTCCTGTTCGAGGGCGACTTTCTGGGCATCGCCATGAACGAGAAATATGCCTATAGCGCCGAGGCGGTTGGCCAGGTGTCGCTTTGCCGGTTCTCGCGCCGCAAGCTGGAAGCCCTGCTGGACGAGTTTCCCAAGCTGGAAAAACGACTGCTGGGCATGGCCTCGAACGAGCTGGTCCAGGCGCAGGACCAGATTCTGCTGCTGGGACGCAAGACCGCGCGGGAAAAACTCGTGTCCTTCCTGCTGAACCTGTCGGCACGGGGGGTGAAACGCGGCGCGGCGCCCTCGCCCATATTACTGCCCATGGGGCGCGCGGACATCGCCGATTATCTGGGTCTCACTACCGAGACGGTCAGCCGCACCATCACCAACCTGAAGCGTGACGGCCATATCAGGCTGCTTCAGGGCGGCATGGTGGAACTGCCCGACCTGGAAGCGTTGCAGGAACTTGCCGAGGGCTCGTGAGCGCGGGCTCGCTCAAGGAACGGCTTTTCGAGCGCATCGACGATGCGCGTGACGATCTGGTCGCGCTGACCCGCGATCTGGTCCGTATCCCCACCGTCAATCCCCCGGGTGACGTCTACACCGACGCTTGCGAATATATCGGCCGGCGGCTGTCGGCGCGCGGTTTTGCGGTGGAATATCTGCGGGCCGAGGGCGGTATCGGCGACAGCGACCGCTATCCGCGCACCAATGTAGTCTGCCGGATCGAGGGCAAACAGCCCGGCCCGTGCGTCCATTTCAACAGCCATATCGACGTGGTGACGCCGGGCGAGGGCTGGACCATGGACCCCTTCGTCGCCGAAATCCGCGACGGCAAAATCTACGGCCGCGGAACCTGCGACATGAAGGGCGGGCTGGCCGCCAGCATGATCGCCGCCGAGGCATTGATCGCAGATTGGCCCGACTTCCCCGGCGCGATCGAGATTTCCGGCACCGTGGACGAGGAAACCGGCGGTTATGCGGGCGTCGCCTGGCTGGCGGAAAAGGGCTATTTCTCTAAGCCCCGGGTCGATTACGTCATCATCCCCGAACCCCTGCACAAGGATTGCGTCTGTCTCGGCCATCGCGGTGTCTGGTGGTCCGAGGTCGAGGTCAAGGGCCGCATCGCCCATGGCTCGATGCCGTTTCTCGGCACATCCGCCGTGCGCGGCATGGCGGCCTTCCTGGACAAGATTGAGCGCGAGCTTTACCCGGTGCTGAATCAGCGCCGCACCGCGATGCCGGTAATTCCCGAGGGCGCCCGTTTTTCGACCCTGAATTTCAACTCCATCCATGGCGGGCTGGACGAAGGGCAAGACGGTTTCCCGGCCGCCCTGGTGGCCGATTCATGCCGTCTGGTGCTGGACCGGCGCTACCTGATCGAGGAAAGCCAGGATGAGGTCCGCGCGGAAATCGCCGCCCTGCTGGAGGCCGTGCGCAAGGAACGCCCCGACTTCCGCTATGAAATGCGGGATCTCTGGGCGGTCGATCCGGTGATGACCGACGCGGATTCTCCCCTGGTCCGCGCGCTCGACAACGGCATCGAGACCGTGCTGGGCAAGCCCTCCACCCACATCGCCTCGCCCGGCACCTACGACCAGAAACATGTAC